>JAOUJR010000285.1 GCA_029883145.1 Nitrospirota bacterium | reverse complement strand
GAATGCGGGGTTAATTTAATATCCCCAGCTCCAGTAATAGTATTTCCACCTTCTGAATAGGAACCACTGATATCTGCATTGAAATAGTTACGCTCGTAAGAGATACCCAAAGAAAAGGAACCATGTTTACCACCCGGGAAGAACCGGATTTGAAACCCGTAGTTGTGACCGTGTGGATCGAATTTTAAAGATCCGCTGTAACTTTCAAATGCATCTGGAACATTATCTTCTGTATCAACAGCGAAATAACCTGTTCCCCAGGTGGAGTAGTGTATGCCTATCTCCCATTGCCCCTGTGCGTGTGATGCAAATGTGAGTGATACGATGAAAAGGATTGTTAAAAGCAGTTTTTTCATATTTCCTCCTTTAAGGCTCATGCTATCTTGAACAGACCATCAAGAGTTTAACAAGCATATAACATTTTAACATACAATATTGATAGAATCAATAGGATATGTAAAAAGCAGACCTCTCCCCATTTGTCACAGATTTTGCTAAGAATCGCCTACGTTTGCCTATGGTTGCTCAAACGAAAAACTGGTGCCTGCTCCTATTGGAGTGGTACGCCCTGAGAGATTTGAACTCCCGACCTTCTGATTCGAAGTCCATCGCCTTTTGCTGACAACAGCCGGCAACTGTCAATTGGCAAGTAAATTGCTGCGCTGGGACAAAATTGGGACATAAACATGACAAAATAGACCAAATTTGTTTGTTTACGCCTGTTTTGGCTTAGTTTGGTTTGGTTACGATAACTATATCATTCCGAGGAAATTATGTACAAGTAAAGTGCCGAGGGCCGGACTCGAACCGGCACGGAAGCAAGCTCCCGAGGGATTTTAAGTCCCCTGCGTCTCTCTAAATAAACTCAAACTAAAAAATCCTTTATCCTTCTTCAAGTTTTTCGACCTGAATCTTTCCTTCTTTTACCTGGCGAAGTGCAGTTGCATTTCCCTCTATTTTTCCGAATGGAGAAACAGTACTTGCTGCCCTGGGCCGTTCATCCGTTGATGCAGGAGTCCTTCCATAGAAAATACAAAATGCGTTACCTAGTGGCCAGTATGCTAATTCACCCACCTCCATGATTTCACGGCCTTCTTCTAAATCCAGATGAACAGGTATAGAGAAATAAATCTCATCTCCCCAAACATTATAAGGCAAATTAAAAGGAAGGGCATCGTAGATTCTTCTCGCAGTTTCGTTGTCTTTAAGGTTTGCAGTTAATGATACGTTGCCTATTGAAATCTTGATTTTCATTTGATCGAGTCCTTTCCTTATGGGCTAATATATATCCCCCCTTTATATTTTCTATTTAATTTTCAGAGTGAATACTTTTATCTGTGAATTCTCCATTGGCCTGCCTCAATCTTGTTTTGGATTATCCGTACCGCTAATTTGATATAGAGGATTCTGGTGAGGGGGAATAACATACTTAACCCAATGAAGTCCGTGAGAAATCCTGGAGTTAAGAGAGTAAAACCTCCTAATAAAACAAACAGGCCATCTAATAGTTCTTGGGCTGGAATGCGTCCCTCATTAAGAGCTTGATTGATTTTTCTGACAACAACAAAACCTTGGGTTTTGGCAAGATATGCCCCGATAACAGCTGTAAATAAGATGATAAGCACTGTATTAAAAGCACCTATCATTCCCCCAATCTTAATAAGAAGATAGAGTTCGGCTATGGGAATAATTGTGAATAATATGAATAACTTGGAAAACATCTTTATTGAGATTAATTAATCTAACAGAATGATAATATTTATCAATTTTTTTTTAAATTTTTTAAAAAGTGAGAAAAGAACATAACCTTAAAATATTCTCTAACTGAGGCGCTAAATACACACTGCTGTCTTTTCTTGTTCGGGAAACTATGGCTTTAGGGTCTTTGGCTTCTATTTATTCAGCAAGTTTCCAACAAACGATTGCAAGACATAGCAATACAGCGAATATTATTAAATTCAAGCAAAAATCTTCCTTTGATCTTTTTTTCTTCTCTTTTGCCCAGTCAGCATATTTTTCGAATCCACTAACCGAACAGCTATAAGATTTTGCCTTACGATATTCCCGAGTTGCATCCTTTAAGTCACGATATTCACTCCAAACCCCTAAGAACCAAATAAAACTAAAAATGGTAAATATTACTCGCCCCATTTTAAAAATTATTGACAAGTCGATTTCCTTCTATAAAAAATTTTCCTTTGCCCTAATAAGTTTTAACCCTCCCTTTTTAGGAAATTCATCATTACAATCAAGGCATATATAACCAGTAGTATTATCTGATGATTTGAACGACAACATGAAAAAGAATTAGACTTATTTTGCAGCACCACCCAAAACAGTAAACAATAACACAAGGATTAACGATTGAATGATCCAGCCGATCACGCAAACCCCTACAGCGCGTAATGTGCTTTTATAATCAAGAGCTTGTCTGACCGCGATCACCATTGCCACCAGCATCCAAATTGAGGCCACTAGAAAAACCACTCCTGCCAGCCAAGGGATGATACCTAATACTCTAATTAATCCGGGAGAGCTCGAAAAGCCAATAGTACGCAATAACTCACCGGGATTTGCTTCGGTCTGTGGCTCTGGAAGGAATTTCGTGCCTATAAAGTAAGTGAGATATGCCCAGATATACCACCCAATAAGGGCTATGATCGTCCCTGTCAAAATTCCGCCTAGACCTCCTCTTGCAATGTTTCCTATTCCAGCAGCTATACTGGAGAGAACAACAACACCCATTGCCTGACTCATTGCCCTAGTATCAGCCTCAACCTCTTCATACAGATGAACATCTAGCTTAGAAGCGCGAATAATACGATCAATAAAAATAGCCATTTTCTCCTCCTAAATTTATTCAACAGTTCAAAAAATAATGTTTCCTTAAACTGACCGCTGAAATTTCAAATAATGTTTTTCAAATAGAAGAAGTTCAATGTAAGCGAATTTATTGGCTTTCCATAATCTTAAAATCTATCGTCTCTTATATCTCCCCATTAATTGCCCTTTACCTAGGATATGCCCCTCCATAGCTTTAAGCAATTGTTTTTTCTTGGCCTCAGCCTTAAGATCGAGCTCTGTGTCTAAAGCATAAATTTTGAAATAGTATCTGTGCGTGCCGCGTGGAGGACATGGTCCACCATACCCAATCTTACGAAAACCATTTTTTCCCTGTTTGGCACCATTTTCGAGTTC
>JAOUJR010000018.1 GCA_029883145.1 Nitrospirota bacterium | reverse complement strand
TATAATTTTAATATGTTTTTTTGTGAGTTCAAGTGGTATTGGTATGAGTACAGGCTATGCCGGAAAGACTATGGGCATAATAACAATGAATCTTTTTAAAAGCAGACACCATAAAGAGAACGAAAAGTGATTCCCTATAAAGATGATAACCCCACAACTACATTTCCTTTCGTGACAATAGGAATTATCGTTCTCAATATAGTTGTTTTCTTATATCAGATAACCTCTCCATCAGGCACGGAAAGGCTTGTTTTTGCTTACGGTGCAATACCTCACTATATCATTTCGTTTGATAAAGTCCAGCCGATACATCCAGTACTCACAGTCTTTACCGCTATGTTCATGCACGGCGGAATTTTTCACCTTGCAGGGAACATGCTTTACCTATGGATATTTGGCAATAATATAGAAGATAAATTAGGCCATGTACGTTTTATTGTCTTTTATATTTTCTGTGGAATTACTGCTGCATATGCCCATGCAATTACAGACCCTCAGTCCCTTATACCTATGGTAGGGGCAAGTGGTGCCATATCAGGCGTTCTTGGAGCTTACATGCTCCTTTTCCCCAGGGCATTGGTACATACATTAGTATTTTTAGGGTTTTTTGTGACAGTAGTGAAGATTCCTGCCTTGATAGTTATTGGTTTTTGGGTTATTATACAGTTTATTAACGGCTTAATAAGTACAGGTCTTATTCGAGAGGGAGGGGTTGCCTGGTTTGCTCATATAGGAGGATTTATTGCAGGTCTTTTTACTATAAAATTATGGGTTCCGGGGAGGAGTAAACAGTGGTAATAGTATGTCCTAAATGCAAAATAAAACTGAAGATTGATGAAGGAAAACTCTCGTCTGATGGCTCACGGTTTAAATGTCCTATTTGTAAAACAGTCTTTCTTGTTAAAAAACCTTTAGCCGTACCTAAAAAAGCAATAGATAACAATAAAATCCTTGTAGCTCACTCAAATCCTGTGATGATGGATGAAATAATTGCGCTTCTCTCTCAAAAGGGGTATCAGACAATCACCGCATCTGATGGAATAGACGCAATGACGAAGGCAATGAGAGAACTCCCTTTTCTTACCATTATTGAGGTGGCTCTTCCGAAGATTTATGGTTTTGAAGTATGTAAAAGATTGAAGTTAAGGTCGGAAACAAAGGAGATCAGGGTAATTCTCGTGGCTTCAGTATATGACAAAAAAAGATACAGGAGAGAGCCGGAATCCCTATATGGTGCTGATGACTATCTTGAGGACCACCACATTTCAGAGTTTCTTCTCGAAAAAATTAATGCGTTGAGAGGCGTAAAACCTGAAGAAAAGAAAGAAGAGATTGAAAAGCCGAAAGAAGAGGTGATACAAAGAGAAGAAGAAGTGTTTGAACAAAAAATTGAGCCAAGGATAACGACGCAACAGGTTATCTCAGAAATGCCACTCCTTGATGAGAGAATAGAGAGGGCAAAGAGGCTTGCAAGGACTGTCATAGCAGACATATACCTCTATAATACTGTGAAAGTGGAGGAATCTATCAGAAATAATCGTTTTTATACCGACTTCGCCACAGAAATAAATGAGGGGTTGAAACTTTACGAAAATAGAATTTCACAAGAAGTGAGAGCAATGGGCGATTTCTTTAAAGAGGCAGTCGAAAGTTTTATAGAGAATAAAAAGAAAAATATATAGCATAAAAAAATTAGAAAATAAATGAAATTAAAAGAAAATTAGAAATATTCTTCATATTCTGTCACTTTTTAACCATTAAAAGCCTTTGCTTTCTATAACCTTTCCTTATTATAATTAGCACTCACTTGTATTGAGTGCTAACAAAACTAAAAATCTTATAGTAAGGAAAGGAGAGATGCGTTATGAAATTCAAACCACTTAGAGACAGGGTATTTGTCAAGTACTCCTCAGAAGAAGAAATGACAGCAGGGGGTCTTTATATTCCTGATGCTGCAAAGGAGAAACCGCAGAAGGGTACAGTAGTTGCAGTAGGCCCTGGCACAGTTACAAAAGATGGCAACCGTCAGCCAATGGAGGTGAAGGTAGGGGATACGATCCTTTTTGATAAGTATTCAGGCTCTAAGATCAGAATTGATGAGGAAGAGTACCTCATCATCAGGGAAGAAGACATCTTAGGAATTCTTGAGGGTTAAAAAAATAAAGAATATATAAGGAGGTTTTAACAAATGTCGAAACAGCTTATTTTTGATGAGGCAGCAAGAAGCTCTATACTCAGAGGGGTGAGTATGCTGACCGATGCAGTAAAGGCAACTCTGGGTCCAAAAGGAAGGAATGCAATTCTGGACAAAAAATTTGGTGCTCCAACAATCACAAAGGATGGCGTGACCGTTGCAAAGGAGATTGAGTTGAAAGATCCATGGGAAAACATGGGTGCCCAGCTCGTGAGAGAGGTTGCATCAAAGACATCTGATGTAGCAGGTGATGGAACGACCACAGCAACTGTCCTTGCACATGCTATTTATAGAGAGGGAGCCAAGAATGTTACCGCAGGCGCAAATCCGATGGACCTTAAGCGGGGGATTGAGAAGGCAGTAGACGTAGTTGTGGAGGAACTTAAGAAACTGAGCAAACCTGTACAGGATAAAAAAGAGATAGCGCAGGTCGGTACAATCTCTGCAAATAATGACTCATCTATCGGAGAGCTTATTGCAGAGGCAATGGACAAAGTTGGTAAAGACGGAGTAATCACGGTTGAAGAAGCAAAGAGCATGGCAACAACACTCGATATTGTTGAGGGTATGCAGTTTGACAGGGGATATATATCACCCTATTTTATCACTGACCCTGAAAGGATGGAATGCGTTCTCGAAGATGTATTTATTCTCATTAACGAGAAGAAGATTTCGAGCATGAAAGATTTGCTTCCAATACTTGAGCAGATTGCGAAGATGGGAAGACCTCTATTAATTCTTGCTGAGGAAGTGGAAGGAGAAGCCCTTGCAACACTTGTAGTGAACAAACTCCGTGGAACACTTCAGGTGTGTGCGGTGAAGGCACCAGGTTTTGGTGAAAGACGCAAGGCAATGCTCGAGGACATCGCAGTCCTTACGGGCGGTACAATGATATCAGAAGACCTCGGGATAAAGCTTGAGAACGTAAAGGTCTCTGACCTTGGAAGGGCAAAGAAAATTAATATAGACAAAGAAAATACAACTATTGTTGAAGGTGCGGGAGACCCTTCAAAGATTCAGGGAAGGGTGAAACAGATAAAGACACAGATAGACGAGACAACATCTGACTATGACAGGGAGAAACTCCAGGAAAGGCTTGCGAAGCTTGTTGGTGGTGTTGCGGTGATTAATGTTGGTGCAGCAACAGAGACAGAAATGAAGGAGAAAAAGGCAAGGGTTGAAGATGCCCTCAATGCAACAAGGGCTGCTGTTGAAGAAGGTATTGTCCCTGGCGGAGGTGTTGCGTTTCTGAGATGTCTCTCTGCACTGAAGACCCTTAAACTCGAAGGTGACCAGCAGATAGGTGTTGACATAGTGAAAAGGGCACTTGAAGAGCCAATTCGGCAGATAGTGAACAATGCTGGTATGGAAGGCTCTGTGGTAGTCGAGAAGGTGAAGCACTCAAAAGAGATTAACGTCGGCTTTGACGCAGATAAAGAAGAATATGCGGATATGATGAAGACAGGGATTATTGACCCTACTAAGGTCACAAGGTATGCCCTTCAGAATGCAGCATCGGTTGCTGCATTAATGCTCATGACCTCTGTAATGGTCACAGAGATTCCAGAGGAGGAAAAGGCTCCGAAGATGCCGCATGGTGGAATGGGCGGAGAGATGTACTAAAAGACAAGAAATTAGAAAATAGAAATTAAGAACTAGGATATGAGGGGCGTACTTGATACGCCCCTCTTTTTGTTATATTTGTGAATTGATAATATCGAGGGAATCTATATGATGAAAAAGTCGTTCAGTCAGTATTTTTAGATATAAGTTGACTACTCTCCGAGATACGCCCTTTTTACCTGTTCATTGTTCAGTAACTCCTCGCCTTTGCCTTCAAGTACAATTCTTCCATTTTCAAGGACGTAACCCCTGTGTGAGAGCTTGAGTGCCGCGCGGGCGTTCTGTTCGACAAGGAGAATGGTAATTCCTTCTCTGTTAATCTCGCGGATCGTCTTGAATATCTTGCTTACGATAATAGGGGCAAGGCCAAGAGAGGGTTCATCGAGCAGTAAAAGTTTTGGTTCGGACATAAGAGCCCTCCCTATCGCGAGCATCTGTTGCTCGCCTCCACTCAATGTACCTCCGAGCTGTTTATGTCGTTCTTTCAGTACCGGGAAAAGTTCAAATACCTTTTCTAACTGAGTTGCTGATTCTTTGTTTCGGGTTGTTTGTTGCAGGTTTTTAGTGGTGATTTTTTTGAAAACTGACAACTGATCACTGACAACTGAATATGCACCCATCTCAAGGTTCTCTCTTACTGTGAGCTTTGGGAAGATTCTTCTCCCTTCAGGAACCTGGCTGATGCCCATCCTCACAATACTGTGGGGGGAAATCCCTTTGATACTTTTCCCTTCCAAAAGAATATCACCGGAAAGAGGTTTCGTGATGCCTGATATGGTCATGAGGGTTGTTGATTTGCCTGCACCATTACTTCCGATGAGACAAACGATTTCTCCGTTTTTCACTTCGATGCGAATACCTTTCAGAGCCTCGATCAATCCATAGTATGTATGAATATCCTTGAGTTCAAGCATTACAATTCTTTCCCCAGATATGCACCTATAACCATCGGGTCTTTTCTTATATCAGCAGGAAGACCCTCTGCAATCTTTACACCATGGTCAAGGACGATAATCCAGTCGGATATTCCCATCACTACTTTCATGTCATGCTCTATGAGCAGGACTGTCTTGCCGAGTTCTTTCAAATTTTTTATGAGGCTCATCACTTCTGAAGTTTCCTGCGGATTCATCCCTGCGGTAGGTTCATCGAGTAATATCAATGATGGTTCTGTTGCCAGTGCCCTCGCAATCTCCAGTCTTCTCTGCGCACCATAGGGAAGGTTTCCGGAAAGAGTAGTTACATGATCAGATAGACCTACAAGCCCGAGATACTCAACAGATTTCTCTCTTATAATCCGCTCCTCATCACGGAACTTTTTCCATCGAATAATTGCACCGAGAAGACCTGAACGTGTTTTATGATGCTGTGCAACCATTACATTTTCTATGACAGACATCTCTCGGAAAAGTCTGATATTCTGGAATGTCCTCGAAATACCCAATCTCACGATACTGTGCGGTGGAAGGCCTGTCAGTTTGGTGTCAGAGAGATATATGGTTCCTTTTGTAGGCTTTGAGAGTCCGGTAAGACAGTTAAAGATTGTTGTCTTTCCCGCACCGTTCGGACCTATGATGCTCATTATGATACCTTCTTTGACCTTGAAGGTTACCTCTTCAACAGCCTTAATGCCGCCAAAATACTTTGAGATCCCTTTAACCTCTAAGAGATACACCTTTTCCTCCAAGCAACCCCTGAGGTCTGAATGTCATAAGGAGTACGAGACCGGCACCGAGTGCGAGCATCCTGTAAAGTTGAACCTCACGGAGAATCTCAGGAAGAATAACCAGGATAGTTGCACCTAAAATGACACCGGGAATGCTCCCGAGCCCGCCGATAATGACCATGCTTACTATCAGGACAGATTCCATGAATGTAAAACTTTCAGGGGATACGAATTGCATCTTCCCTGCAAAGGTGGCGCCTGCAAGTCCAGCCCAGAAAGCACCAAATGCCATTGCATAAAGTTTATACATCGTGGTGTTTATGCCCATGGCAGAAGAAGCGATCTCATCTTCTCTTATGGCTACCCATGCCCTTCCTAACCTTGAGGAATAGACCCTCCTTGTGACAAAAACCGTAAGGATCACCAGTGACAGGACAAAGTAGTAATAATAGGAAAGTTTTCCGAGAGATATGGACATAAGTACCGGTGGAGCGATTCCTGAAATTCCGTTTGGCCCTAAAGTGACACTGTCCCAGTTATTAAGGATAAGACGGACGATTTCACCAAAACCGAGTGTGACAATAGCGAGGTAATCACCCCTCAGGCGCAAAGCAGGTATTGCCAGCAAGAATCCGGCAAAGGTAGTAAACCCTATAGAAAAAGGGAGCGCTGACCAAAAATCAAGTCCGAATCGTGTGTTCAGGATGGCATATGTGTAAGCACCAATTGCATAGAAGGCGACAAACCCGAGATTGAGAAGTCCTGCGAATCCAACGACAATGTTTAGCCCGAGTGCGAGAATAATATAAATACCTGAAAGGATAGCTACATCAATGAAATAATCTGTGGCAATAAAAGGAAAGATAAAAAGGAATATGAGTGATAGGGAACGAATCATAAGCGCTGATGGAGCAGAGAAGACCCTGACTGTTTTTATTTTGTTGTGAAAAGTCTGTAACCCTTCAAAAACTATCTTTTTATAAAGGAAAAGAAATTTACAAACAACAATGGAAATTGAAAGAACGACAAAAAGGATTAACGCAGCACGCAGTCCATTAAAGGGCAGCAAAAGCAAGGCAAACCATAATGCGATCACTAATGGCTTTATGCCGTAACGTTTTTCTTCCTTTTTCCCCTCTCGTACTTCATTCATATTTTTTCTCTCACGCTTAAACCTTTTCCAGTTCTGCCTTGCCAAAGAGCCCGCCTGGTTTCACAAGTAATATGATGACCAGAATGATGAACGCATAGGCATCTTTGTACTCACTTGATATATAACTCGCACCAAGGCTTTCGACAAGTCCAAGCAGCAGACCTCCAAACATCGCACCGCGTATGCTGCCTATTCCACCGAGGACCGCTGCAGTAAACGCCTTTATCCCTGCGATATACCCTATAAAATAGTTCACCAGACCGTAATACATCGCAACCATAAGTCCTGCGATCGCAGCAAGACCCGAACCTATGATGAATGTGACTGAGATAACAGTGTCTATGTTTATACCTAAAAGAGAGGCCATTATCTTGTCCTGTGCAACAGCCCGCATTGCTTTCCCTATTTTCGTATTTTTCACAAATAAGCGAAGGGATACCATCACTACTGCAGAGGTGAGTATAATAAATATCTGGAGAGAGGTCATGCTCACTGATAAAAAGGTGACGGTGGAACTTTCAAAAAGATGCGGGAATACTTTATCTGTAGCCCCTTGTGTGAGCATCACATAATTCTGCAGGAATATTGATACGCCGATTGCACTTATAAGTGGACTTAGTCGGGGAGCCTTTCTCAAGGGTTTATAGGCAATCTTTTCCATTGTGAACCCATAGGAAGCACAAAAGATTATTGATAATAAAAAGGTGAGGATTAAGGAAAGGGAAAGGCTGTAGGATGTCAGACCTATAGCAGTAAAGAAGACCATGAGGATAATGCCGAGATAAGCGCCGAGCATATAAATCTCGCCATGAGCAAAGTTGATAAGTTCGAGGATGCCATAGACCATGGTATAACCGAGTGCAATGAGTGCATAGACGCTTCCGAGCGTGAGGCCATTTATCAGCTGCTGTAAGAGCATATAAAGATTGTAACAGAAAGAAATAACGTTTTGGAGCAATGAGGCAAAAATGAAGTATTCAATAGAAAGGTTTTTAATATCTTGAGAGATACCCGAGCTATAGTTTACAATTAACATTATAGAGATAAAAAACGAATGATTAGAAATTATTTTCTTAATCTCTCCTTAAATAATAAATTAATCGGGATGATGCTTTTCCTCACTTTCATTCTTGTCTTGATACTCCTCTTTTTTTATGGGCAGACAGAAAAGGCTTTACTCAAGGAACTTGAAAACCAAACAGCCGACCTTTCAAAGGCTATTCAGGTCGGTGTTGAAGAAGTCACGGGTAGTGGTTCTACAGACGAGATGCGGCTCTATAATTATCTTCAAAAGTTGAATGCAAAAGGCGTGAAAGAGATTTCAGTTATCAGTACTACAGATAAAATCATTGCGAGTACAAACCCGACAAAAGTAGGGGAACCAGTCAGTGTGAAAAAGAAGCAGCGCATCATAAAGGCAGAACTGGGAGAGCCTGTTTCAAAAGAGGGGAAGGCTTATAACGTTATTTTGCCTGTAATTGCCGATAATACACAATATGGATATATTCATCTGCAAATTAATATAGATGATTTTTCAGATGTCCTGAGGATGAGTGCTATAAAAAGGGTAATCGCAACTCTTTTTGTATTCGGCCTTGGAATAATTATTGCGATGTTTTTTTCATGGATGTACACAAAACCAATCCATAATGTCGTTGATGCTGCACGGAGGGTTGCAGCAGGTGATTTGACGCCAAACCTTACTACGGACAGAAAAGACGAAATAGGTGAACTGACACAAAGCTTTAATTATATGATTCAAAAACTCAGGGATGAGCGTGCGCTTGAAGAAAGACTACGTGAGGCAGAGCACCTGTCTGCAGTAGGTCAGCTTTCAAGAAGTATTGCTCATGAACTCAGGAATCCCCTTAATTTTATAAGTCTGAGTATAGACCATTTAAGGGAAAGATATGCACCATCAGAGAATGATAAGGAGGATAAGTTTGAATCACTCATGGCAAGTATAAAACAGGAGATTCAGAGACTTAATAACCTTGTGGGAGATTTCCTCGACTATGGAAAACCCTTAAAGCTGAGCCTTCGGGAAGTGGATGTTGTGAATCTGATTGAAGAGGTAATAGAGCTTGTATGGGCAAAAGCAGAAAAAGACAATATTGAAATAGTGAAACAGTATGGGGTGCTTCCCAGGCTTTATTTAGACCCTGAGCTCGTGAAGACCTGTATCTTTAATGTGGTCCTCAATGCGTTTCAGGCGATGCCCGATGGTGGAAAACTTATAATAAGTACAGAGACCTCCAACAGCAAAGCTTCTATTATTATTGAGGATACAGGAATGGGTCTCTCTAAGGAGAATTTAGCAAAAGTCTTTAACCCGTTTTTCACGACAAAAGATGCAGGCCTTGGCCTGGGACTTGCTATGACAAAAAGGGTTATTGAAGAACATAATGGAAAGGTAGATTTTTTGAGTAGAGAAGGCAAGGGGAGCACTATGACACTCTCTTTTCCTATACAACGAGGATAGGAGAAAACAATGTCTGTTGTACTTGTCGTTGACGATGAACCTCTTCAGAGGGAAATAGTGAAAACAATACTTGATGATGAAGGATACGAGACCTATACTGCTTCGTCAGGTGAAGAAGGACTGAAGATTATGAAGAAATTTAGTCCTGATGTAGTGCTCACGGACCTCAAGATGGAAGGCATGGACGGTATAGAATTTATTGAATTGATCCCTAAAGAAACTTATGAGCCGACAATGGTCATTATCACTGCACACGGGACGATATCATCTGCGGTAGAAGCAATAAAGAAAGGCGCATTTGATTATCTCACAAAACCTCTTGATAGAGATACATTACTCTTAACTGTTAAACGGGCTGTTGAAAGGACATCCCTTCTTAAGGAAAATCTTCAACTTCAGAGAGCACTTTTCGATAAGTTCAGTATAGAAGGTATTGTCGGAAGTTCAAAGAAGATGCAGGAAGCGATCGAGATAATGAATAAGGTCTCTTCAAGTCATGCAACTGTCCTCATACTTGGTGAAAGCGGTACAGGTAAAGAGCTTATCGCGAGAGCGATGCACTATAACAGTCCGAGGCGGGCAAAGCCATTTACCGCAGTGAACTGTGCTGCAATCCCGGAAAATTTGATAGAAAGTGAGCTTTTCGGGCATGAGCCGGGTGCTTTCACTGGTGCGACATCAAGGAATATAGGGCTTTTTGAATCTACAAATGGGGGAACAATATTCCTTGACGAGATTGGAGATCTCCCGCTCTTGACACAGTCGAAAATCCTCAGAGTGCTTCAGGATAAAGAAATAAGAAGGATCGGGGGGAGAGAGAATATAAAAATTGACGTTCGAATACTCTCAGCAACAAACAAAGACCTTGAAAAAGAACTTGTAAAAAAGAACTTCAGGGAGGACCTATATTACAGGCTGAAGGTTATCACCATAAAACTTCCGCCATTACGCGAGAGAAAAGAAGACATCCCGGAACTTGTAACCTTTTTCATTAACAAATATAACCATGAGTTTGGAAAGAGAATAAAGGGAATTGAAGAGAATGCAATGAAGGCACTCATCGAGTATCACTGGCCGGGAAATATAAGACAACTTGAATCTGTCGTAGAACGAGCTGTTCTTATATGTGAAGCTCATACAATACATCTTAAGGATATCAATAGCGAATTAAGGTTTTTTCAAAGGGAGAGTATTCTTGATTTTGATTTGCCGGATGAGGGAATGAATTTTGAAGAGATGGAAAAAGAACTTTTGAGAAAGGCAATGGCAAAGGCAAACAATGTCGCAGCAAAGGCAGCGAGACTTCTTGGCATGAGTTATAAAACCTTCTGGTATAGATGGGAAAAATTCAGACTGGAAAGTTCCTCCCCAAAAGAGGAAGATGCTCCTTAAAAAGGGAGTAGGTTCTTATATCCAGATTTATAATTTGCTCAAAAGTGGTCTCCTGCTTTAATTTTTATCATCTATTTTCACTTGATTTCGCTGGCATGGATATTGTATATTTAATTCCGTTTGATAGACTTTGATAATCTAAACAATCTATGAAAGGAGGTGATTTGGATGAAGAAGGCTATAGCAATTATAGTTGCAATGCTTTTTGTATTTGCCGTTGCCTCAATCGCAATCGCAGCTGAGGAGAAGAAGGCAGTAGCTCCTGTAGAGAAGAAGGCAGTAGCTCCTGTAGAGAAGAAGGCAGAGAAGAAGGTAGAAAAGAAGGTAGTAAAACAGTTTACCGGAGAGGTCAAAGCAATCGACAAGGAAAAGAAAACCATTGCCGTAACGAAGAAGGCAAAAGACAAAGCAATTGAAGAGGTTTTTGCATTTGACGATAAGACCGCTGTCAAGATTGGCAAGGACAAGAAAACCGTTGCAGATCTGAAAGTCGGTGACAAGGCCAGGGTTAAGTTTGAAGAGAAAGACGGAAAGAAGATTGCAAAAAGCATAACTGTTGCTCCTGAGAAGAAAGCTGAGAAGAAAGAGATGAAGAAGGAAGAGAAGAAGGCAGCAGAACCTGCAGCAAAGCCGGTAGAGAAGAAGAAGTAATTTCAGTTCGATAGTATAAGGGCACTGAGAACTCAGTGCCCTTTTTTTAGTTGAAATCGCTCTTATTCATTTCGGTATAATTTTTCTTTAATAGGTCATAAATAGTAGTGTATAATAATGTGAAAATATCGGGGGGAGTGGCCTTGAGAAAAATGATTTCTGTTGAACTTGCTTCACGCTTGAAGTATTTTCCGCCTTATCTGTTTGCATCCATAGACAAAATGAAACAAAAGGCGATAGAGAGCGGCATTGATGTCATAGATTTAAGCATTGGTGATCCTGACATCCCTACGCCGCATCATATAGTGAATGCTATGAAAAAGGCTGTTGAAAACCCTGCTCATCACCGTTACCCATCGTACGAGGGTATGCGTTCATATAGAGAGGCTGTTGCGAGATGGTATAAGAAGAGATTTCATGTGAAACTTGATCCAGATACAGAAGTACTCTCGTTAATTGGTTCGAAGGAAGGTATAGGCCACATCCCGTTGGCATTTGTCAATCCTGGTGATACTGTGCTTGTGCCGTCTCCTGGCTACCCTGTGTATTCTGCCGGCACTTTGTTTGCCGGGGGGAAAAGTTATTTAATGCCGTTGAAAGAGGAGAATAATTTTTTACCTGATTTTACCATAATACCGCATAGAGTATTAGCAAATGCAAAAATGATCTTTATCAATTATCCCAATAATCCTACGTCAGTCGTCGCATCCCAAAAATTCTATGAAGAGCTGATAACTATTGCATTGAGAAACAATATCATAGTATGCCATGATGCGTCGTATTCGGAGATATTTTATGATAATAAGAGACCGGTGAGCTTTATGCAGATACCGGGTGCAAAAAATGTGGGCATCGAATTTCATTCGCTCTCAAAAACATACAATATGACGGGATGGAGAATAGGCTTTGCTGTTGGCAACAGGGAAGTTATCGCCGGGCTTGGAAAGATAAAGACAAACCTTGATTCGGGTATTTTTCAGGCCATCCAGGAAGCATCCATTGTCGCACTTGATACAGGTGATGATATCCTCTCAAAGATAAGAAAAACCTATCAAATGAGAAGAGATGCACTTTATAATGGGCTTAAAAAACTCGGTATGCATCTCATAAAACCAAAAGCAACGTTTTATTTATGGGTAAAGGTGCCATCCAATTTTGATTCAATGAGTTTTGTCAAATACATTCTGGACAGGGCAGGAGTACTCGCAACACCCGGGAATGGTTTTGGAGAGGCAGGAGAAGGATATGTGAGGTTTGCACTCACTGCATCTGTGGGAAGGATTAAAGAGGCGGTTGAAAGAATACAAGGGATTCTGTAACATAAATGTTGCAGACGTTACCTTTACATCTTTTTAATTGAATTATTTGGTTTAAAGATGTCTATTGTGTATATTGGTATTGGCTCTAACCTCGGTGACAGACAAAAAAATTGCCTGCGCGCAATAGAACTTTTGCAAAAAAGAGGACTTGTTGTCACAAAACAATCTTCTCTTTATG
>JAOUJR010000284.1 GCA_029883145.1 Nitrospirota bacterium | reverse complement strand
CGAGCTCCTTTAATGTTTTGCCAACAATCACCTTTGCCGCAATTTTCGCAAGCGGTATTCCTGTTGCCTTACTCACAAAAGGCACTGTTCTTGATGCCCTTGGATTCACTTCAAGTATATATATGTCGTGATCCTTCACTGCAAACTGTACATTCATCAATCCTATGACATCGAGCTCATTTGCGAGTGCTTTTGTCTGTCTCTTTATTTCATCTACAATATTTTGTTCTAAAGAATGCGGAGGCAGTGAGCATGCGGAATCCCCGGAATGGATACCAGCCTCCTCAATATGCTCCATCACACCTCCAATAATTACATCCTTCCCATCAGATAGTGCATCAACATCAACCTCTATTGCATCTTCAAGATACCTGTCCACAAGTACAGGATGTTCAGGAGATGCCTTCACTGCACGTTTCATATAATCCCTTAAAGATTTTTCGTCATAGACTATCTCCATGGCCCTGCCCCCAAGCACATAGGACGGCCTGATCATCACAGGATATCCTATTCTTTCTGTTGTATGGATCGCCTCTTCAACAGACATTGCAGTATCACTTTCCGCCTGTTTTAATTTGAGCTTATGGAGGAGCTCCTTAAACCGCTTTCTATCTTCTGCACGGTCTATAGAGTCAGGGGATGTCCCGAGGATTTTAACACCTTCTCTCTCGAGCGGCACAGCACGTTTTAGAGGAGTTTGTCCCCCGAACTGGACTATTACACCGTCAGGTTTTTCTGTCTCAATGATATTCAGTACATCCTCTATGGTAAGCGGCTCAAAGTAAAGTCTGTCAGCAGTATCATAATCTGTGCTCACTGTTTCAGGGTTGCAATTCACCATTATTGTCTCATAACCAAGTTCTCTGAGAGCAAATACTGCATGCACACAACAATAATCAAATTCGATCCCCTGTCCGATCCTGTTAGGACCAGAGCCGAGGATGATAATCTTTTTTCTGCTACTTGGATTTGCTTCGCATTCGCTTATCAGCTTGCCAGCTTGCCAGCTTGCCAGCTTATGGAATGGTTTTTCATACGTCGAATAAAGATATGGTGTGTATGCAGAGAACTCTGCTGCACATGTATCAACCATCTTGTACACAGCATGCATGGTATATTTTTGGCGTAAATGTCTCATTTCAGCTTCGTCAATATTGAGGAGTTCCGCGGTCCTTTTATCTGAAAAGCCGTATCCTTTCGCTTCCATGAGAAGGTCCTCAGGAACGAGATATGGTGCAAGACTGAGACTCCTCTCTTTTTTAATCCCCTTTGCATAATCCTTTATCTTTTCTTCCATATCTATTATCTGCTTGATATTGTGAAGAAACCATGGGTCAATCCAGGTAAGCTCATGTATCTCCTGAACACTCATCCCCTCTCTTAGCGCCTGGGCGATATACCACATTCGTTCTGCGTTCGGAGTCTTGAGCTTTGCCTTTATCGTACGCATATCCGCATGAAGGTTTTCAAAACCATAGCTCCCGATCTCAAGGCTCCTTATCGCCTTCTGGAGAGATTCTTTAAATGTCCTTCCTATAGACATAACCTCTCCAACAGATTTCATCTGTGTCGTGAGTATCGGGTCTGCCTCAGGAAACTTTTCAAAGGCAAATCGTGGGAACTTTGTCACCACATAGTCTATTGTTGGTTCAAATGATGCAGGGGTTTCCCTCGTGATATCATTCGGGATCTCATCAAGAGTAAGCCCAACTGCAAGCTTTGCTGCGATCTTTGCGATAGGGAAACCTGTTGCCTTTGATGCAAGCGCTGAACTCCTCGATACCCTCGGGTTCATCTCTATGACTACCATTCTCCCGTCTTTCGGGTTAAGGGCAAACTGTATGTTCGAACCACCGGTATCAACGCCTATTTCACGAATAATGGCGATAGATGCATCACGCATCCTCTGATATTCTTTATCAGTAAGTGTCTGGGCCGGTGCAACAGTAATTGAATCACCGGTATGGATGCCCATCGGGTCAAAATTTTCTATGGAGCATATAATCACCACATTGTCTTTCCCGTCGCGCATCACTTCCAGTTCATATTCTTTCCATCCAAGAACAGATTCTTCCACAAGCACCTGGTGAACAGGGCTCAGTTTCATGCCTCGTTCAAGCAGTTCCTTATATTCCTCTATATTGTATGCGATACCTCCGCCAGTGCCTCCAAGGGTGAACGAAGGCCTAAGGATTGCAGGGAACCCTACATGCCCTATTTCATCAAGCCCTTCTTTTAAAGATCCAACGTATGCACTTCTCGGAACTTCTAATCCTATTTTTGTCATTGTTTGTTTAAAAAGTTCTCTGTCCTCTGCTTTTTTTATTGCATCGAGCTTTGCTCCAATAAGTTCAACTCCATACTTATCGAGAATTCCTCCTTCGGCAAGCTCAACAGCCAAATTTAAAGCAGTCTGTCCACCCATTGTAGGAAGAAGGGCATCCGGTCTTTCTTTTTTTATAATCAATTCGAGGATATCAGCAGTGAGCGGTTCTATATATGTTGCATCAGCCATTTCAGGGTCTGTCATAATTGTTGCAGGATTTGAGTTGACGAGTATAACTTTGTATTCTTCCTCACGGAGTGCCTTACATGCCTGAGTTCCTGAATAGTCAAACTCACATGCCTGTCCTATGATAATAGGACCAGAGCCGATTAATAATATTTTCTTGATGTCGGTTCTTTTAGGCATATGAGCTCACTCTTCAACCTGTCAATTGATTATTTATAGTTGTAAAAATAGTTTTCTGTCATTCCGCACTTGATGCGGAATCCAGGGTCTTCAATAAAAAACAGAAGAACCCATTTCATTTTTCTGGATTCCTGCTTTCGCAGGAATGACAATGAAAGACAATAATTGTCACCCTAAACTTGTTTCAGAATCTCTTTGATTATAAAGGGTTTTTAAATCCCATCGGCAGATTTGGGATGACAGTAACAGTTCTTTTCTATCATGATTTAAAATAAACTACCCTTGCTCCACCAAGATGAAGTGGTATTTCTGCTTCTTCAATCCATAAACCTTTGTTAAAGTATTTATCATCAGCATACGCAGCAAGGACTTTTCCAAAAAATGCATAACACTCACCCGCAACGATGGTCTTCAATAATTTACATTCTATATAGCCAATGCAGCTATAAATTAGAGGTGGCTTTACCTTTGTTGCTTTGCCATATTTAATTCTTGCCTTTTGAAACTTGTCAGTATCTC
>JAOUJR010000283.1 GCA_029883145.1 Nitrospirota bacterium | reverse complement strand
AGTTTCAGAAGCAGATGCACCTGATCTTTACGGAATAGTGAGGAGGCTTGCACAGAAAGCAGAACTCCCTATGCCCAAGGTCTATATAATGGAAAAAGACCAGCCTAATGCCTTTGCAACAGGTAGAAACCCGAAACATGCTGCAGTCGCAGTCACCACAGGTATCATGCGCATTCTGAGCCGTGAAGAGCTTCAGGGTGTGATAGGCCATGAGCTTGCACATGTCAAACACAGAGATATCCTTATAAGCACCATTGCTGCAACAATTGCAGGTGCGATCAGCTACCTCTCACAGATGGCACAGTGGGCAATGATATTCGGAGGCAGAGGTGGAAGTGATGAAGAAGGCGGGAGTAACCCGATAGCAGCCCTCGTGATGATGATTGTCGGACCAATTGCTGCGCTGATAATACAGATGGCTATTTCGAGGTCAAGAGAATATGCTGCAGATCAAGGCGGTGCAAGAATTGCCGGAAATCCAAGATACCTTTCAGGCGCATTGAAAAAGCTCCATATGGCATCTCAGAAGATTCCGATGGACGCGAACCCTGCGACATCACATATGTTTATTGTCAATCCATTATCAGGAGGAGGAATATTGAAACTCTTCAGCACACATCCTCCTATTGAGGAAAGAATTGCAAGGCTTGAGTCAATGACCCTATAATCCGCCAAAGGATGATTAATCTGTCTAAAGCAGATTAATTTGGGCTTGACTCTTAGCCTCCTCTTTGCTCAAAATATGGCTACTTTATGAAGGCTCTGGTAACGGGAGCTACAGGCTTCATTGGAAGCCACTTATGCGAGGAACTCGTCAGGAGAGATTACGAGGTCACCTGTCTCATTAGAAAGACCTCTAACCTTAAATGGATCGAGAACATTAATCTCAAATTTGTTCTCGGTGACTGTACAAGTAAAGAATCTCTTCTTGATGCTGTTGCTGATTTTGACGTTATCTTTCATCTTGCTGGACTTACTAAGTCCAGTTCAGTGGATGACTTTTTCTGTATAAACGCCCAGGGTACAGAAAACCTGATCAATGCTGTCGCTGAAAGGAATCAGAAACTTAAAAGATTTATCTATCTGAGCAGCCTTGCTGCAGCAGGACCAAGTAATAACGGGGCACCTCTGAGTGAAGATTCTGAACCCAGGCCTGTCTCAAGCTACGGGAAGAGCAAGCTTGAAGGTGAAAAGGCGGTCCTGAGACATAAGGATTCCATACCAGTGACCATATTAAGGCCACCTGCAGTATATGGTCCGCGGGATGAGGATCTCTTTATATTTTTTAAGCTGATTAAAAAAGGTGTTTTCCCTTATTGGGGAAAATGTTATTATTCATTGCTCTATGTTGATGATCTCGTGCAGGCTATACTATTGTCTGCAGAAAACAAAGATGCTGAGGGCGAGATATATTTTCTCTCAAACAGTAACGTTTACACCGGTGAGGAGATCGCAATGGAAATAGCATCTGCACTTAATGTAGGTATCACACAGCTCAAAGTACCAAAATTTGTGATGCCATTCTTCGCATTTATAAGTGAAAGAATAAATAAAAAAGGGATCATCAATAGAGATAAAATAAAGGAGCTCTGTCAGTCGCACTGGACATGCGATGCGAGTAAGGCAAAAGAAAAACTTGGATTTATACCAAAGGTCAAAATAAAGGAAGGGATAAAATGGACAGCAGATTGGTACAGGATTCACAGATGGCTGTAAAAAAACCAGCAGACATATTTGAGAAGTGCTTCAAATTTGATAAGGCTAAAATGCTCATATCTCATAACCTCTATCCTTTTTTCAGAGTAATAGAAACTGCTCAGGACCCCGAGATCACAATAAAAGGCCGGAAAATGATTATGGTAGGTTCAAATAATTATCTGGGTCTTACAAATCATCCAAAGGTTAAAGAGGCTGCGATAGAGGCCATAAAAAAATATGGGACAGGCTGTGCAGGTTCGAGATTCCTGAATGGCACCCTTGACATCCATGTCAACCTCGAAGAAAAACTTGCCCGTTTCATGGGGAAAGAGGCTGCGCTTATCTTTTCTACAGGCTTCCAGGTTAACCTTGGTGTAATCTCAGCTCTCGTTGGAAAGGATGACGTAGTAATAATCGACAAGATGGACCACGCGAGCATTATAGACGGATGCAGACTCTCATTCGGAGAGGTAAAGAAGTTCAGACATAATGATATGACAGATCTCGAACGGATGCTCAATGAATATGAAGAGAGAGACAAGCTGATCGTTGTTGATGGCATATTCAGTATGGAGGGAGATATCGCAAACCTGCCTGAGATTGTCTCACTTGCTAAAAAATATGGCGCACGGATAATGGTTGATGACGCACATAGTATAGGTGTGCTCGGAAAAAATGGTCGTGGCACTGCAGAGCACTTTGGGCTTGAAAATGAGGTCGACCTCATCATGGGCACATACAGCAAATCCCTCGCATCTATTGGTGGCTTTATCTCAGGTTCAGCAGATATAATCCATTACATAAAACACATTGCAAGGTCTTTTATCTTTAGCGCAAGTCCGCCACCGGCATCTGTTGCCTCAGTGAGCGCTGCTCTTGACATCATTAAAAACGAACCCGAGCGGAGAGAGAAACTATGGAAAAATACAAGAAAAATGCTCAAGGGCTTTAAGGAACTCGGTTTTGAAGTGGGCGCGAGCCAGACACCTATAATCCCCATTGTGGTCGGTGAAGATCAGGATGCCTTTATTATGGCTATGATGCTCCAGGAAGAAGGTGTATTCGCAAATGTAGCTGTTACCCCTGCAGTACCTGCGGGCAGAGCACTTATAAGGACAAGCTATATGGCAACCCATACAGATGAACAGCTTGACAGGGTACTGAAGGGCTTTGAGAAAGTTGGCAGGTCACTGGGTTTAATAAAATAAAATGATAGAGGTCATCGAGGTTAAGACAAAGAAAGACCTCGGTGATTTCATCGCATTACCTTTCTCCCTCTATTTAAGAGACCCTCTTTTTGTTCCACCCCTTATCAAAGATATGTTCGAAAACTTCTCTGATAAAAACCCTTTCTTTCTGCACGCAACTGCAAAGTATTTCATAGCAAAGAAAGATGGAAAACCTTCCGGGAGGATAATCTCTATTGTAAATAAGCAACATGTTGAGCTCCATAAGGAAAAAGTTGGATTCTTCGGGTTCTTCGAGTCTATTAATGACTATTCTGTTGCATCAGCCCTGCTTGATAAA
>JAOUJR010000282.1 GCA_029883145.1 Nitrospirota bacterium | reverse complement strand
TAGGGGCGTGAAATCAAGTGTCTTCGGTGCAGTGAAGGATAAAAAGAAGTGAAGGAAATGACAACGAAAGACTTAATAAAGATAATGATAAATCTCGTTGTAATCTATATCGCCGGGGGAGCAATACTTGTTATGGTTTATGCAAAGACATCACCAGTAATCTTTATGGGTGATAAGGAAGAGAAAGAGGCTGCGCTTAGAAAGATGGTACCTGAGGCAGATAAGATAGAAGTATTAGGAACCTGGGAACCTCATCAGAAACATGCAGAATACTATGTTGCAAGAAAAGGTGGTGAGGATGTCGGGTATATAGTAGAAACGTATGGTAAGGGGTACTCAAGTTACATCCATATATTAGTTGCCCTTGATAAAAACTTCACCCTTCAAAAGATAGATATTCTCTCACATGCTGAGACCCCTGGCCTCGGCGATGAGATAGAAAAGGATATCTTTAAGAACCAATTCGTGGGAAAGACCCTTGAACATATTAAACTGATAAAGGTGGAGACAAAGGAGGATATCCAGGCAATTACAGGGGTGACTATCTCAAGCCGAGCGGTTACTGATGATGCTGTGAGAAACGGTGTAAAGATGCTAAAAGAAAGACTCAAGGTGAAGAGATGACCCAGAGTAACTGGCAGATATTTAAGAATGGAATATTTACAGAAAACATAATATTTAAGATGGCTATCAGTCTTTGCCCTTCGATCGCTGTGACCAATAATCTGAAGAATGGTCTTCTGATGGGTATCGCTGTCTGGTTTGTCCACGTAATGGTTGGTCTTACGGTTTCAGTATTCAGAAAATTTATCCATCCGAGGATAAGGATACCTATCTTTATGCTTATCATCTCGCTCTGGGTTACTGTCATAAACCTGATCTTGGCTGCATATGCAAGAGATGTTTACAAAGAGATAGGTCTTTATTTACAGCTTATTGTTGCCTTTGCATCCCTTCTTGCAAGGGCCGAAGTCTTTGCGAGTAAGAATAAGGTTACACCTTCGTTTATGGACGGAATGGGGATGGGTATCGGATTCACAATCGCACTCGTTCTCATCAGCTTCTTCAGGGAGCTTATTGGACAAGGTTCTGTATGGGGATGGGAGATTGTAGCGACAAAACCTCTTCTGATATTGATACTGCCTGCTGGGGGATTCTTCACAGTAGGTTTACTTATGGGACTTTTTAACTGGATGGATGTAAAGTTTGGAAAGGCTGGAAGGCATCACTAAGGGGGTAAGTCATGGACTTTGGAAAGCTTTTTGAATTAGTAATAGCAGCCTCCCTCGTAAATAATTTTGTCTTTACGAGGTTTCTTGGACTCTGTATCTTCTTCGGTGTCTCAAAGAAGATGGAGACTGCTGTTGGCATGAGTATCACATTTGGCTCTGTTATGGTCATAAGCGCAGCACTGATCTGGCTGGTCTATAACATGATAATGGTACCACTTGAGCTCACCTTTCTTAAGATCATTATCTTTATCGGTATCGTGGCTGCATTTGTTCAGTCTGCCGATACAATAATGAGAAAGGTGTCTCCAGGGCTTTACTATAAGCTTGGTATCTATCTTGCCTTAATCGCCACAAACTGTATAATCATTGCAGTACCTTTGATAAATGTCGGGGAAGGCTATAATTTTATCGAGAGTATATCTTTTGGCATAGGCTCTGGACTTGGATTTGGCCTTGCGCTCATAATAATGGCAAGTATTCGTGAGAAATTAGAGCTTGCGAATGTCCCAAAGGTATTCCAGGGTACCCCAATATCATTTATAACAACCGGCCTTTTAGCACTTGCATTTACCGGATTTTCAGGGCTAATAACACTTTAATGGTAATTAAATGTTTGATATAACAAAGATACTGACAGACCTGACTCAATTGATTAGTCTCTTCGACATACAAAATATCCCCCTACCCTTGACCGGGGTTGGTGGAGCGGTAGAGGCGAGGGAATATGTTAATTTAATTCCACTCCTTAAGTTTACCACACTATTCTTAATTGGTGTGGGTGCTGTCTTTGGCCTCGGTCTTGCCTTTGCTGCTAAGAAATTTGCTGTATATAGGGACCCGAGGATTGAACAGGTGAAGGAAGTCTTGGCAAGTGCACACTGTGGTGCATGCGGTTATGCCGGTTGTGAGCAATATGCAGAGGCAGTTGTTACAAAACCTGAAGTTCCGCCAAATTTATGTACCCCTGGTGGAGCTGCTACAGCAGAGACTGTTGCGAGGATAACTGGAAAGGCAGCTGGCGCCATTGTTCCTAACTTCGCAAGGATCATGTGTCAGGGCGGATGGAGCAAATCACAAAAGAAATACAAATATGAAGGCATTCAGGACTGCAGGGCTATAATACTTGCAGGAGGTGGCGATAAATCTTGCAGATACGGTTGCTTAGGCTATGGAACATGCGAGAGGGTATGCCCCTTCGGTGCCATAACCATGACAGATGACCACCTTGCATTTGTTGACATCACGAAGTGCACGGGTTGCAGAAAGTGTGAGGCAGCATGCCCCACAAAGGTTATTGAAGTTCTTCCTACATCAAAACAGGTTCTTGTGTCATGCCATTCAAAGGACAAAGGCGTAGACACAAAAAAGAACTGTCAGGTCGGCTGCATTGCGTGTAGCACATGTGTGAAGGTATGCCCATTTGATGCACCTGCTGTTGAAAATAATCTCTCAAAGATTAGCCTTGATAAATGTAAAGTATGTGGCCTATGTGTTTCAAAATGTCCTACAAAAGCTATCGATGACTTCATACCTCGCAGGTCAAAGGCTATTGTTCTGGACCATTGCATTGGTTGTCTGATATGCATGAAGGTATGTCCTGTGAATGCAGCCTATGGTGAACACAAGAAGTTGCATGTAATTGATCAGACTAAGTGTATCGGATGTGGTATCTGCACGGCAAAGTGTCCTGTGCAGGCTATAGACGGAACGTTTAATGCTGCTGAGGTATTTGCGACTGCAGCGGCTAAGAAGGCTGAAAAAGCTGCATAAATAGCACTAAGACAGTTACTGCAGCCTGCGCAAAAACGTACAGGCCTTTTTGTTTCTGCTTAATTCATGAACTTCTTCCATATAAAGACAATTTATATATTTCGATCTCTGTTGAAGAAGATCTCATCCTTTGATATAGTGTACATATGATCTCCTGAAATCTAAAAGGATTGTAAAATATTATGCATAGTGCTTTAGTAAATTATCTGAAGTCCAGTCCAGTCCTTGCTC
>JAOUJR010000037.1 GCA_029883145.1 Nitrospirota bacterium | reverse complement strand
TATTGAACTTCTCAAGGCAACAGACATTACCGAATTGCAGTTAGAAAAAGATGGTACGAAGATAAAAATTAAGAGGGAGAAAATCTTATCTTCAATAGAAATGCCTGTGCAAAAATTTCAGGTCTTCAATGAGAAGATAACAGTAGAAACAGAGGAGGAGACACAGCGGCTTGTGACAGTAACCGCGCCAATTGTGGGTACGTTCTACAGATCACCTGCACCTGATGCCGCACCTTTTATAGAAATTGGTCTGAGGGTTAAAAAGGGACAGGTTCTCTGCATTATAGAGGCAATGAAGCTTATGAACGAGATCGAGAGTGATGTTGATGGCATCATTGTAAAGGCTTTAGTGGAGAATGGTCAGCCTGTTGAATACGGCGAACCTCTATTCCTTATTGAGCCTATGTGAACATAATAGAGAATAACTTTTGACAGGCTTACAATGACTAATAATTCAAAATTATTCAAAAAGATTTTAGTCGCGAATCGAGGGGAGATTGCAGTAAGAATAATCCGGGCCTGTAAAGAGCTCGGAATAAAAACCGTGAGTGTATACTCAGATATAGAAAAAGACGCTCTTCATGTGAGACTCGCAGATGAATCGGTATGCATCGGACCTGCAAACCCAACACAGAGTTACCTGAACATTCCTGCAATATTAAGTGCTGCTGACATCACAGATGCTGATGCAATCCATCCCGGTTATGGCTTTCTTGCAGAGAATTACCATTTTGCCGAAGCCTGTAGTACCTCAGGTATTACATTTATAGGACCGACTCCTGAAAATATAAGGCTCGGTGGTGACAAGGCAAAGGCAAGACAGATAATGAGAAGAAAAGGCGTGCCTGTTGTGCCGGGAAGTGATGGTCCTGTTGCGACAGATGAAATGGCAGTGAAAGCCGCAAAAAAGATAGGGTTCCCGATAATCCTCAAGGCATCTGCTGGAGGAGGAGGCCGCGGCATGAGAATCGTGAGAGAGGAAAAAGACCTCGGGCAGGCATTTTACATGGCGCAAAGAGAAGCACTCGCTGCATTTGGCGATAACGAACTCTACATAGAAGAATACATACCGGAGATGAGACATGTAGAAGTGCAGATCCTCGCAGATAACAAGGGCAATATCATCCACCTTGGTGAGAGGGACTGCTCAATACAGCGAAAGCATCAAAAGCTCATCGAGGAGTCTCCATCACCTATTTCAACAACAGAAAAGTTCAAGAAGAGGATTGGTGAGTTAGGAGTAAAAGCTGCACGTGCGATTAAATACAGAAACGTTGGTACTATAGAATTTATTGTGAGTCCCGATGGCAATATCTATTTTATGGAAATTAATACGCGTGTCCAGGTAGAACACCCTGTAACAGAGGCTGTCACAGGTATTGATATAATTAAAGAGCAGATAAAGCTTGCAGCAGGACTCCCTCTGGAATTCAAACAAAGTCAGATACGGCTATCAGGCCATTCCATTGAATGCAGGATTAACGCAGAGGACTCTGAAAGGTTTATTCCCTCACCAGGAAAGATTAATTTTCTTTTTCTCCCTGGAGGCCCCGGTGTAAGAGTAGATACTGCAATATATAATGGGTACGTGGTACCATCACATTATGATTCTCTTATCGCCAAGCTGATCGTACATGGGAAAAACAGGTCAGAAGCGATTGCCCGGATGAGACGTGCACTTGATGAGTGTATCATTGATGGTGTGAAGACAACCCTTCCGTTCCACAAAAAGGTTTTCAATCATCCGGATTTTATAAAGGGAGAATTTAACACAAATTTCGTAGAGAAGATAAACGGCTCAGGCCAGGAGGCCATTCTTCGTGAGTCGTAAAGAGTTAGCGGTTATAAAACTTTTCATCGCCTTACGCTTTTCTCTTCATGCATAACGCTCATGTACCTCGGCGGGTTATGCTTTATAACTGATCGTAAGACATCTAAACTTTCATGCGAAGATATGACACTGAAGGTGCTCAGGTCAGGTATGAACTGGATCCAGTATAGGGAAAAAGAAAATTCAAGGAGAAAGGTTTATGAAGAATCGGTCAGGTTACGAAAGCTCACTCAGGATTTTAATGCTGTACTGATAGTAAATGACCATCCTGATATTGCACTCTGTGTAAATGCAGAAGGTGTTCATCTCGGACAGGATGACCTGCCCCTGAGAGAAGCACGGAAGATAATGGGCAAAAAAAGGATAATCGGTATTTCCACACATAGTTTAGAACAGGCGATAGAGGCAGAAAAAGGTGGTGCTGATTATATCGGCTTCGGCCCTGTATTTCACACCACTACAAAGGACGCGGGGAGACCTCAAGGCGTTACTATTCTTAGAGAGGTAAAAAAACAGGTAAACTTACCGGTAGTTGCAATAGGAGGTATAACCCTCGAAAATATACATTCGGTTTTAGATGCAGGCGCTGATGCGGTTGCAGTTGCATCTGCAATCCTCAGCGGAAATATTGAAGAAAATGTAAAAAGGTTTATGGAAATTATTAGATTTTTTGATGTAAATTATCCACAAGACAGATAAACAAAAAATGGAGAAAGTCTTTCAGAAATGATTAAAGGATTATCAGGATATGTAAAAATGAGGAGTGTTATACTGATTATTCTGTCTGTTTGCTTGATATCTCCCGGATGTCAGAAGAAAGAAGATGTAATAAAGATTGGTATCGCTGGTCCTATAACAGGCGACCAGGCAAAGATGGGCATGGATTTCAAAAATGGTGTCTCGCTTGCTGTTGAGGAATGGAATGAGAGGGGTGGTGTCCTTGGAAAGAAGATTAAAATAATTGTTGCAGATGATCAGCACGACCCAAAACAGGCTGTCTCAGTCGCAAATAAGCTTGTGAATGAGGGTGCTATTGGTGTTATTGGCCACTTTAATTCAAGCTGTTCTATCCCCGCATCAGATGTCTATAACAGAGCAGGAATTCCGATGATTACTCCTGCATCTACTAATCCCCGCCTCACAGAAAAAGGCTACAAAGGGGTATTCAGGATATGCGGAAGAGATGACCAGCAGGGCAAGATCGCATCTGATTTCGTGATAAATTATCTTAAACTCAAAGAAGTTGCGGTTCTCCATGATAAGACAACTTACGGGCAGGGTCTTGCAGATGAATTTAAAAAGTTCCTCAGCGGGAAGGTGAAGGTAGTGTATTATGGGGGAATTATCCAGGGAGATAAAGACTTCAAGATGGTCTTATCTGCAGTAAAGGAGAAAAAACCTGAGCTTATTTTTTTTGGAGGTATCTATCCCGAGGCAGGGCTTCTTGTAAAAGAAGCGAAGGAACTCGGCTTGAAAGTTCCATTCATGAGCGGTGATGGGACAATAGATCCAAAATTTATCGAAATTGCCGGAGTTCGCGCATCAGAGGGGACTTACCTTACATTCAGCCCTGACCCAAAAAATATTTCATCGGCAAAAGGCGTTATTGAGAAGTATCAGTCAAAATATAAAGAAGTCGGCCCATATTCAGTTTATGCCTATGATGCGGCGAACATCATGTTGAGTGCAATAAAGGAGGCTCGCTCAACCGAAGGAAAAGCAATCATTGATATGTTACATTCAATGGAATTCAATGGTGCTCTTGGAAAGATAACATTCGATTCAAAAGGGGATGTGACTGCAGTGCCTTATGTGGTCTGGATCACAAAAAGCGGAAAGTTTGAGGAATACTGGAAACCGTAATGGACATTCTAAAAGCAGTTAAGGAACGGAGAAGCATTCGCAATTTTCAGAACCGGGAGATACCAGGGGAGCTTGTTGATAAACTGACCGATGCACTGATTTGGGCGCCGAGTGCAGGAAACCTTCAGGCAAGAAAGTTCTATTTTATTAAAGACGAAAAACTCAAGAAAAAAATTGCTGCTGCAGCATTAAATCAGCATTTTATTGCAGAGGCGCCTCTTGTTATAATTGGGTGTACTGATAGTAATCGTATATCTTATAGATATGGAGAACGTGGGATTTATTTATATTCGGTTCAGGATGTTGCGGCAAGTATTATGGGCATGATGCTTGTTGCTCATGAACACGGACTTGGGTCTACATGGGTTGGAGCATTTTATGAGGATGAAGTCTTTAAGATTCTTAATATGTCTCCGAACTTAAGGCCTGTAGCTATTGTTCCTGTAGGTTATCCATCAAAGATCCCTTATCCTCCTTCAAGATTATCTAAAGAAGAAGCAGTGGAGTTCTGTTAAATGAAGATAGCGATGAATACAGGTGGAGGTGATGCTCCTGGTTTGAATGCAGTTATCCGCGGTGTTGTTCTTGCTGCATCACAGAAGGGATGGGAAGTCTTTGGAATAAAATACGGGTATCAGGGTCTCATTGATACAAAACAGATTATTCGTCTGACCCGGGAAGTTGTCTGGGATATCACAAATATTGGTGGCACTATACTCGGCACTGCGAGTAAGGGAGACCCATTTAGGTACCCTGTGAGAATTAGTGATGGAACTGTAGTTGAGACTGACATTTCAGACAAAGTCGTGTCAAATTTTAAGGCCCTCAATTTTGATGCACTCATTGCAATAGGAGGGGATGGGAGCCTTCGAATTGCAAGTGAGTTTATGAAAAAAGGGATTCCCATCATCGGGATTCCCAAGACTATTGACAATGACATAAGCGCGACAGCTGTCACTTTTGGGTTTGATACCGCGGTCAGTACCGCTACTGAGGCAATAGATAGGCTTCATACAACTGCCAAATCTCACGACAGGGTTATGGTTGTTGAGGTTATGGGGAGATATGCAGGCTGGATAGCATTATATTCAGGAATATCCGGGTCAGCTGATGTAATTCTGATTCCAGAGATTCCATTTGATATAGAGAAGGTATGTAATAAAATAAGACAGCTTGAGCTTATCGGACAGAATTATGCTATTGTTGTTGTCGCTGAGGGCGCAAAGCCGGTTGGCGGAGATATCACAATAATTGAAAAAAGGTCTGATGGGGTAGTCAGACTTGGTGGGATTGGTAAAAAAGTGGCTGAAGAAATTGCTGCAAGGACAGGAAAAGAGACGAGAGACATGGTTCTCGGGCATTTACAAAGAGGAGGTGCACCCACAACTTTTGACAGACTCCTCTCACTGCGATTTGGTACTGCAGCAGTAAGATTCATTGAGGAAGGTAAATTCGGGACAATGGTGGCACTCCACTCAGACAGGATCTCTGCTGTGTCTATTGATGAGGCAATAGGACAGATGAAGTCTGTGACTCATGAGAGTGACATCGTTCATACCGCAAGGTGTCTCGGTATCAGTTTTGGTGATTAGTTCTTAATTATTAGCTCATAGTTTATAGCTGTGAGTCAAATTTTCTAATTTCTCATTCTCTCAGCTCTTTTATCTTTTGTGTCATATCTTCTGGAAGCGGGCTTGAGAATTCGAGATACTTGCCCGTTGCAGGATGTGTAAACCCTAATAATTCTGCATGCAACATCTGCCTTGGGAATACTATCTTTTTCTTTGCTTTCACCTCAAGCTCAACTTTTTTCCCATAAGTCCTGTCTCCAACCACAGAATGTCCGGTAGATGCAAAATGGACCCTTATCTGATGTGTCCTTCCAGTCCCAAGTCTTGCTTCAATGAGTGTCGCATTGCCAAACCTTTCCAGCACCTTCCATCTCGTAATCGCTTCTTTGCCTTTCCTCACACGGGTTGACATCTTCTTTCTGTCAGACACAGAGCGTCCTATCTGTAGTGCTATCTCACCTTTATCTTCTTTGAGGTTCCCGTAAACTAATGCACTATATCTCCTCATTATTGTCCTCTGTTTGAATTGCTCAATGAGGTTATAGTAAGCCTCATCATTCAGGGCAACGACCATCACACCTGAGGTGTCTTTATCAAGCCTGTGAATAATACCAGGTCTTAATGGCCCCCCCACTGATGCAAGTTTTTTGCAATAATGAGAAAGGGCATTCATAAGAGTGCCCTGATTATGTCCTGCGGAAGGATAGACAACCATCCCTGCAGGTTTGTTGACAACAACGAGATAATCGTCTTTATAGAGTATTTCTAAAGGTATTGGCTCAGGTATAAGCCCCTCGGTTTCTTTATCAGATATAGTCAGGGTAATGACATCATTTGTTTTCACTCTATAATTCTGACTGACTATTCTGCTGTTCACGAGGACACTACCGCTCTCTATGAGCTTTTGCAATTGTGAGCGCGTGATGCCAGTTTTACTGGCAAGGAATGTATCAATCCTCTGACCTGCATCTGAAAAATTAACCACTATCTCCTGAACATTCATGGTAAATTCTACCTTACTGAAAGGCTGACTGTGAAGCTCACTTTCATTTGTTTAACTTCAAAACTTTTCTGACTATTTTACCAAGGAGTGTTTCTTCAGTACAAAATGCACCGTGAGGACAGACCTCGATACAGCAATAACACCTGATACATGAATCATAATCGAAGTGAATCTTTTTTCTGCTCTGTGATATTGCATTTGCAGGACAGTACTGCAAACACTCTTCACATAATTCACATAGAGTGTCATCACATACCGGTCTCTGCACAAGATGTTTTCTCATAACCCTGTGGAGTCTTTTCGGACCAAAGACAAGAGGAGTTATTTGAGGGAGTTTGAAATCCTCTATTCCGAACATCTGATCACCTTTTAAATCTATCCCCTCATGAACGAAGCCCATCTCCTTCGCAACCTTATTCGTGAGAAGTCTATCCGGGTCTATTCCGATCATTTTACATACGACAAAGTCAATTGCTACGGTATCATTACTGCCAATAAGTACTCCAAGCTCTCTTGGAATCCCGCCTCTCCCGGGACCCTGCCCTTCCATTGCAAGGATGCCATCCAGGATTGTGACAGTTGGATTAACAGCCTTATAAATCTTCACGAGTAATTTTGCAAACATCTCTCTGTCAACCCCGGTCCTGAAATGCCATTCTGGTTTTTTCAATCCTACAATACATCCAAAGAGATTCTTCACTCCGAGCGTAAGAAGCATCTGGGTATGGGTCTTCAGTTTTGGAAGGTTGATAAGGACATCTGCTTTGAGCGCATCTTCACCAATCTCTATCTGTTTGAAAGGTTCACCAATATCAACTAACAATGAAGTTTTGAATTCTTTGAAATCAACATAAACTCCTGTCAACGCATCTCTTATGCTACTTTCTTTTAAAATCTTCTCAAATGAACCTGTTCCAGGGCTGTCAGAGATTTGAGGGCGTGCTCCCTTCTGGAGTACATACTCAACAGATGCTTTCACTACCAATGGATGCGTGAGGATTGCCCTATCAGGTGATGCCGGGGTGAGAAGATTTGGTTTTATCACCACCCGGCTATTCTTCTTAATTAAATCTCCACAAAAGAAATCGAGTATCTCAAAGATTTGGGGCTTTAGTTTATTGTAGTCATATTTTGTTTTTCTCAGAATAACTATACTCATATTCAGTTTGTTTTCCAGTCAGTCTTCAATCTACCCTTCACCTTTATTTTCTTCTCAATCTGTGAACAGATTCCGTGAAGCATACGTAACTCCCAATCTGTAAGACCAGCCCTGCCGATCAGGTGTTTGAGGTTATTCATTATTTTTGTCTCGAGGTCTCTGTCACCTCTGGGTATGTAGTCAAGAAGCTTGAGGCTTGAAAATATATGTTTGTAAAGTGCTTCAAGTTCTTCATATTTCGCCAACACCGGTGTTTCCTTCTTCAATGTCTTCCGGTTCAATTCGTATGCAACAATAAGGACACTCTGTGCAAGATTGAGGGACGGGAATGAAGAGTCTGTAGGGATTGTTATCAAAAAACCACATTCCTCGGTTTCTTTATTGCTGAGCCCCTTGTCTTCCCTTCCGAAGAGTATGGCAATTTTATTCTTTCTGGCAGCTGTTATTATTCTCTCTATACTATCTTCCAACGGAAGAATGAAACCTCTACGTCTTCCAAACCTCCTTGTAGTTCCAATGATCATACTTTTGTCTTTAATTGCTTTTTTTAAGTCTGGATAGACTATTGCCTCCTCAAGCACATCAACTGCATGACATGCTGTAGACCGTGCCTCGTCATCAAGAAAATTCACCGGCTTCACAAGCTCAAGTTTTTTAAAGCCCATATTTTTCATTGCCCTCGCAGCAGCACCAATATTGCCGGTTATCTTAGGCTCAACAAGGATAAAAAATATATTTTCTCTCCAATCCTTCATGGTGATTAACATACCACACCTGTATTCATCCATCAAGACAGAGGAACAGAGCAGAATTCAAAATACTTTTTCTTTGTGATGGTATAATTACGAATGAAGGGAATATTAATATGAAAGTATCAAATCGAAGAATCATAGCAGGTTTAATAGACCACACATTACTCAGGCCTGATGCCACGTACACAGACATTAAAAGGCTTTGTGAGGAAGCGCTTCAATTTGGCTTTTACTCTGTGTGTATAAACCCATGTTTCATAAAAATGGCAAAAGAACTACTTAAAGACAAGAATATCAAGGTCACAACCGTGATAGGTTTTCCGCTTGGAATGACATTAACAGAGGTAAAGGTCTATGAGGCTATGAACGCCTCCCTCCTCGGTGCTGATGAGCTTGATATTGTGGTGAATATAGGAGCTCTGAAATCAGATGACTGGGATACGGTAAGAAAAGATCTCTCTGATGTAATAATGGCAACAAAAGGGATTATTCATAAAACAATAATCGAGACATGCTACCTTGATGATAATGAAAAAAAGAAGGCTGTGGAGATAGCCCTTGATGCAGGGTCAGAGTTCATCAAGACATCTACTGGCTTTGGCACGCAGGGTGCAAAAATGAGCGATATCAGGCTCATAAAAGGTATTGTCAGAGATGCTGCAGGAATTAAGGCTGCGGGTGGTATAAGAACACTGAAACACGTCATCGATATGCTCAAGGCTGGTGCAACAAGGATAGGAACATCAGCAGGGGTGAAAATTATGAGAGAATTCAAAGAGAAATAAGAAAAGGGAGGGGAATAGTGAAAGAAGAAAGAATACTTAATGAAAAGATCAAACTACTTGAGAAGGAACTCACCATACTCACAGAGAAAGTAGAAAAGACAGGTGCTCTCAAGAAAGAAGTAGAGGACCTCAAAAGTCAGATAGATGGTCTAAAACTATTTCTTGTGAGGGCATATCCTGAGTTTAAAAGCCAGTTTCCCGAGATAATGAAGAAAATTTTTAATAAGTAATACTCCTCCAAGCCACCCACCTTAGGCTGGATTTTATGTTATTATTTATTCTTATGGAAAAACGTCTGCAGAAGATATTAGCCGAGATGGGCATCGCATCGAGGAGAAAGGCCGAGGAACTGATAATCGAAGGCAGGGTAACCGTAAATGGGCAAGTTGCGACCATTGGCATGAAGGCAGACCTGAGCAGAGACCACATAAAGCTTAACGGAAAACTCCTCATAAGACCGGAGCCAAAGGTTTATTTACTCCTTAATAAGCCTACAGGTGTCGTCACATCACTCTCTGACCCTGAAGGAAGACCAACTATAAAAGATTTTCTGAAGGGTGTAAAATATAGAGTATTTCCTGTGGGGAGGCTTGATTACGACTCAGAAGGATTACTTTTATTAACAAATGATGGTGATTTTGCACATAAGGTTTTGCACCCATCAAAAAAGATCCCAAAGACATATCTTGTGAAGGTAAAAGAAGTTCTCGAAGATGATGAAATAGAGAAATTGAGAAAAGGTATAAGACTCGAAGATGGAGTGACCGCTCCTGCAAAAATAAAGACGATAAGAAAAACAGAACTCAACTCGTGGATCGAGATTACACTCCATGAAGGGAAAAAAAGACAGATACGGCGTATGCTCGAGAAGGTTGGGCACCCTGTACTCAAGCTTAAGAGGATAAGGATAAATGGGATTGAACTTGGTAAACTTGAATCCGGGAAGTATAGATATTTAATGCCTGAAGAAGTAGCTAAGATAAAAAAAGAAGTTTGCTTCCAGGGTATCGCTGGTAAAGCTTTTTCGCCATAACTACCTGCTGTAACAACTGACAACTAATTGGAGGTTATATGATTCGCGATAAAGGATGTGGAGAGATAAGAGAATCTGATATGGGGTTAATCCTTACTCTATCCGGATGGGTTTTCAAAAGGAGGGATCACGGCGGGCTTATATTTATAGATTTGCGTGACAGA
>JAOUJR010000358.1 GCA_029883145.1 Nitrospirota bacterium | reverse complement strand
AGCGGGATTCTTCAGGTAGTCTTCAGTCCTGATGCATCAGGCGATGCACACGATAGCGCACATGACCTGAGGAGCGAATATGTCATTTCTGTATCAGGTGAAATCAGGAGGAGGCCTGCCGGTACTGAAAATCCAACTATCCCCACGGGTATGGTCGAAATGTATGTGAACAAACTTGAGATTTTAAACGAATCCTCTCCTTTGCCTTTCAGCATAGAGGATGCAGGTGATGCATCCGAGGCATTGAGACTCAAATACAGGTATCTTGATTTGAGAAGACCTGAGATGCAGAAAAATTTAATTATACGGCATAAAGTGACAAAGGTCATCAGGGACTATCTTGACGAAAAAGGATTTCTTGAGATTGAAACACCTGTGCTCACGAAATCTACTCCGGAAGGCGCAAGAGACTATCTCGTTCCAAGCCGTCTGAATCCAGGATATTTTTATGCACTACCTCAATCCCCGCAGCTTTTCAAGCAGATACTTATGGTTTCCGGATTTGAGAAATATTTCCAGATTGTGAAGTGCTTTAGAGACGAAGATTTACGCGCAGACAGACAGCCTGAATTCACTCAGGTTGACCTTGAGATGTCCTTTACAGACAGAGAAGATGTGATGAAGGTTATAGAGGGCATGATGAAGAAGCTTTTTAAAGACGTCCTCGATGTGGAACTCACGATACCGTTTGAAAGACTGGGTTTTCATGAGTCCATGGAACGGTTCGGGAATGATAAGCCTGATTTACGATTCGGCCTTGAATTGAAAGATATGGCTGGTCTCTCAGAAAAAGGCACATTCAAGGTTTTCCTCGATGCCCTTCGGTCCGGAGGAAGGGTTAAGGCTATTAATGGCAAGGGTATGGCAGGTCTCTCGAGGAAGGAGATAGACCTGCTCACAGAAGAAGCAATATCTTTTGGTGCAAAAGGACTTGCCTGGATAAAAGTAAAATCCGCCTCAGGCGGAGGTTTTGAATCTCCCATTACAAAGTTTTTCCCTGAGGAAATACTGAAAGAGATGGCACAGCGGCTTGAGACAGAGGAAGGTGACCTGATGCTCTTTGTTGCTGATAAAGAGAAGGTCGTTCATGATGTATTGAGCAGAATGAGGGTTGAATTCGGAAAAAGATTGAACCTGATAGGGTCCGGATATAAATTTGTATGGATTACAGATTTCCCGCTTCTTGAATGGAATGATGAAGAAGGACGTTTTGAGGCGATGCATCACCCGTTTACTTCACCAATGAATGAGGATATCGAAAAGATGCTCACAGGAGATATGAATAATAAAGAACTCCTCTTTTCGCTCAGAGCAAAGGCATATGATATTGTGTTAAATGGCTATGAGATAGCAGGCGGGAGCATCCGTATCCACAGGCGTGACCTGCAGAGGAAGATGTTTGAGCTTCTGAGAATATCTGAAGAGGAAGCAAAAGTAAAATTCGGTTTTTTACTGGATGCACTTGACTATGGTGCGCCTCCACACGGAGGCATTGCACTTGGCCTCGACAGGCTTGTGATGATTATGGTTGGTGCATCATCCATAAGAGATGTGATTGCCTTTCCAAAGACATCGAAGGCATTCTGCCTCATGAGCGGCACTCCTTCAGCAGTAGAACCAAAACAACTGAAAGAGCTTTCTATCAAGACAGATCTGCCGTAAGCTTGACTCGAATAATGCAGACATTGCTCAAGTTGGGGAAATGCCCTTGAGCGACTTTACGAAATCTTTGGTTACCAGTCTTGGCGAAAGGAGCATGTCACTGCGACCGAATTTGCACTGTTTGAGTCCCGAAAGCTTTCGGGACGAGTTTGCAAATTCGAGCGACAGAGCCTTAGACTGGTCAGAGATTTCGTTTATTAAGTGAAAGGGCATTTCCCTGACTCTAAGGTATCACGAAAATAGAGATGCTTCCTTGAACATTTGATTTTGTTTAGGATTTAGGATTTAGAACTTCTGAATCTGCTTAATATACGATTCGTAGTTTCGTCTCACTTCAGCCATGCTGTCTCCACCGAATTTCTCAAGGAAAGCATCTGCAACAATCAGGGCAACCATTGCCTCTCCAATCACGCCTGCAGCAGGCACTGCGCAGACATCAGAGCGTTCGTAGGTTGCCTCTACCGCTTCTTTTGTGATTATGTCAACAGAGTGAAGTGGTTTTTTCAATGTAGGTATCGGCTTCATTGCAGCCCTCAGGATTATCGGCATGCCATTTGTCATCCCGCCTTCAATCCCGCCAGCATAGTTTGTTTTCCTGAAAAAACCCTCTGCTCCTTGCTCCGCCTGAGGCGGATTGCCCTTTGCTCGATAGAATATCTCATCCATCACTTCTGAGCCGAATCTCCTGCTCATCTCAAAGCCAAGACCTATCTCAACACCTTTTATTGCCTGAATACTCATCAGCGCCTGTGCAAGCCTTCCATCGAGGCGTTTGTCCCACTGGATGTGGCTTCCAAGACCGACAGGAAGGCCTGTTACGAAGACTTCGAAAATACCACCGAGAGAATTCCCTTCTTTTATAGCCCTGTCTATTAGTTTGACCA
>JAOUJR010000281.1 GCA_029883145.1 Nitrospirota bacterium | reverse complement strand
AACTCTACCGCATCTTTCTGCCTTAATCCTATGATCTCGATGCCTCTTGATTTAAGAGGGTTTATTCGGATCATACCCTTTTTCTCAAGTGCGATAAGATGTCCTCTGGCAGCAGGCCACATGAATCCGAAATGTTCTCCTATTTCCCTCATTGTCGGTGGGTATCCGTGGTCTTTCACATAGGATTTAAGGAAGTCGATAACCTTTTTCTGCCTGTCAGTCAATTCTCGCATAATTATCCTTATACATTTACATTTGTATACTATTTTAAAGATTTTGTCAAGAGGTGGCACAAAGCATTTCATGAGGCAAGAAATTTTGGCACGATTATTGCTGCTATTTTTATAAAAGGAGGTTCTGTGATGACGACGAAGGAGATTATCGAGATTCTCAAAGAATCGCCCTTATTCGAAAAGATCACTTCTCAGGAAAAGTATGAGGCTATAGCTCATACCATGGAAGTAGCAGGGGTAGAATATAGCAGCGAAGATATAAAAGAAATTGTGGGCGAGGTCTTTACTGCTCTCTAAAAGAGTTAGATCCAACCGGTGCATCCACAGAAAATCTATGCCGAAAATGTGTAACATTCATGCAGAAACTTGACAATATCTGTCACAAATTGTAAAAAATAATTATGAAGAGGTTTTTTCTCATAACCATTACTGTAATGATACTTTTTTCCTGCGCCCCTGTCCTGAGAGAGGAAATAATGAAAATAGCCTCCAGAGATGTACCTATTTCGGATATGAGAAAAAATCCAATTTTTTATAGCGGAAAACTTTTTATCCTCGGTGGATTAATTGTTAATACAAAACTTACTGAAAGAGGTTCTCTCATTGAGGCTGTCTATGTGCCGGTCGATTCCAGGGGTTATTTGAAAGACGTAGAAAGTTTGAATGGGAGATTTCTGGCGATCTTTCCCAAAGAAAAAGGAATCTTAGACCCTCTTATTTATCGTAAGGGAAGAGAGATAACCCTTGCAGGAGCGTTCATTGAAACACGTACGGGCAAAATAGATGAAATGGAGTACACCTATCCCGTTTTCGAGATAAAAGAACTTTATCTATGGGAAGAGAGGTACTATATCACTCCAGCATACCCATTATGGTATCACTATTATCCTTACTGGTGGTACGACTCGTGGTGGGGATTCTACCCTTCATTTCACTATTGGCACAGATATCCCGCAAGAAGATAATTGAGAGCAAATATTTTTACCACTCAATCTTTATTAACTCATGTAATAGAGCCTCCCTTTTATCATAGCTTATTGTAAAATATCTAACAGATAACAACAGCTCAATTCATACGGAGTCTCTTGAGGTATTAATTTTTCCAGGACTTTGGAAATCAGTTATAGCATGGATGGGGAAATTTTAGAGGTTGCGCAAAGAGTGCATGAACTCTTCAGGAAAAAAGGCTTAACCCTCTCAGTCGCTGAATCATGCACAGGCGGGCTTATCAGCCACTACATCACCGCTCTTCCCGGCGCAAGCAACTTTTTCGAGGCAGGGGTTGTTTCATATTCAGCAGAAGCAAAAAAGAAGATTTTGGGTATCTCGTCAGAGACCATTTCAAAATATGGTATGGTGAGTAAGGAAACTGCAGAGGAGATGGGTGAAAAGATACGGTCACTGACCAAAACAGACTATTCCCTTTCCACCACCGGCAACCTTGGTCCTGATGTTCTTGAAGGCAAAGAGAGGGGGCTTATCTACATCGCAGTGACTAAAGAAGGCAAGACCTACTCAAAGGAGTTACGATTAACAGGCAATAGAGGGGAGAATAAAGAAAAGGCTGCCGAGTCAGCATTGGAGCTGCTCATTGCAGTTGTAGAGGGACAGCTTGGATAATTTATGAATATAATGAATATAATGCAAGATGGAGTATTTGAGCGGCTTTGAATTCTGTCAAAGACAGAATTCATTTCGAAGGTCCCGATTTGATTGGGACGAGAACAAACGAAGATGCTCTATCCTGCATTATTAAGGATGTTCCTTATGCCCGAAAAGGTTTCTGAGATTACTAAAAAAGAAATAGAAAAGCTCGTCAAAGAACTCAATTACCACTGTTATCGTTACTATGTATTAGATTCACCTGTCATTTCAGACGAGGAGTATGACAAACTCTATTTTCGACTGAAAGAACTCGAAGAGAAGTATCACTATATCCTGCCTGATTCACCTACACAGAGAGTAGGAGCGCCTCCGCTTGAGAAGTTCGAGAAGGTAAAACATACCGAACCGATGCTTTCACTTGATAACGCTTTTACCTACGATGAAATAAGGGATTTTGACAATAGAATCAAGAGACTTCTAAAGACTGATGCAGAGATGGAGTTCACAATTGAGCCGAAATATGACGGTCTGGCAATAGAATTGTCATATAAAGGAGGCCTTTTCTATGAAGCATCTACAAGAGGCGACGGGTACGAAGGCGAAAATGTGACGCAAAATATTAAAACAATCAAAGCGATTCCGCTTAAAATTGACGTTCATGGGAGGATCCCCGAGGAGATTGATATACGAGGTGAGATATATATGAACCTCGACGAGTTTGAAAGAATCAATAAACAAAGAGAACGCTCAGTAGAATCATTATTCGCCAATCCGAGAAACGCTGCTGCTGGTTCGGTAAGGCAACTTGATCCCTCCATTACAGCCTCCCGAAAACTCCATCTTGCCTGCTATGGAATAGGAGCCGTCAAGGGGATGACTTTTAAAAGCCAAAAAGAACTGATAGATTGGTTGAAGGAAGCGAGATTTCCAGTCCCCAAAATGCAGGTCGCAAGAGGAATCGATAAGGTCATTGATGCGATAATGGAATTGGGAGCAAATAGAGGTTCTTTACCGTTCGAGACCGATGGGGCTGTCATAAAAGTGAATGACTTTTATCTTCAAAAGAAATTGGGAGTCAAGACAAGAGAACCCCGTTGGGCGATCGCGTACAAATTTGCAGCCCACCAGGAAACGACAAAAATCTTGGACATACAGGGGAGTGTCGGACGGACAGGAGTAATCACGCCATTCGCTATTTTCAAACCGGTCAGAATCGGTGGCGTTACGGTTTCGCGTTCCACGCTCCATAACTGGGATGAGATGGAAAGGAAGGACATCAAAATAGGGGATACTGTTTTGGTAGAACGGGCGGGCGACGTTATCCCCCATGTAGTAACGGTCATAAAACAAAACAGGACCGGTAAAGAAGAACCTTTCCCGATACCAAAAGAATGTCCCGCA
>JAOUJR010000280.1 GCA_029883145.1 Nitrospirota bacterium | reverse complement strand
CCGTATATAATTGGTGGACACCAGGAGCGGGGAAGGAGAGCAGGCACAGAGAATATCGCCTCAATTATAGGTCTTGGGAAGGCATGTGAGCTCGCCAGGGCAAACCTTGAAGAAGAAGTGGTTTATCTGAGTGCACTCAGAGATAAGCTCGAAAAAACCTTAATTGAATGCTGTCCTGATGTGCGGATTAACGGAGACACCGAGAATCGTCTGCCAAATACAACAAATATAAGTTTTGAATACGTAGAGGGAGAAGCCATACTCCTCAGATTAAATGAGTACGGTATATGTGCATCATCAGGATCTGCCTGCACATCTGGTTCTCTCGAACCAAGTCATGTTCTGAGATCAATGGGAGTGCCATTCACTGCCATACACGGCTCAATAAGGTTTTCTCTCAGTCGCTACAATATAGAGGCGGAGATAAATAAGGTGATAGAAATAATGCCAAAAATCATAAAGGAATTGAGAGAGCTTTCACCCTTTGGAAGGGAAAGCAAAAGAAAATAACCAATCACCAAATTCCAATAATCAAACAAAACAAAAATATGGGGAATTTTGGATTAAAATTTTTGATTAATTGGTTATTGAAATTTAGTTGATTATTGATACTTGGTTACTGAAGATTTTCTAAGGTGGACATTTACTACATATTGAGGTAAACAGAGAAGTAGACAGATACCGGTCACCCCTGTCAGGGAGTATTACCACGATGACACCCTCTTTAAGCTCACTGGATTTTCTGAGGGCTCTATGCATTGCCGCACCGCTTGACATCCCCACGAATATCCCCTCTTTCACTGCGAGCATCCTTGTCGTATCGAATGCCTCCTCATCGTTCACAATATGTCGTTCATCAAGTTTTGATGGATCGAATATCTTGGGAATAATTGACTCTGACATATTCTTGAGACCCTGTATCCTGTGTTGTAAAGAAGGTTCTACACCTATTATCTTTATGTCTTTATTGAACTCCTTAAGTCTTCTCCCTACCCCCATGAGCGTACCTGTAGTCCCCATCCCGGCCACAAAGTGAGTTATCTGTCCATCTGTCTGCTCTATTATTTCTTTTCCTGTGGTTTCATAGTGAGCCATGACATTTGCCTTATTGTCGAACTGATTTGGCATAAAGTACATTCCAGAATCCTCGGAAAGTATCCTGTGGGCTAATCGTATTGCACCGTCTGTGCCTTCTTCAGACGGGCTCAGTATGAGCTCTGCACCAAATGCCTCAAGAACCCTCCTCCGCTCAATGCTTACACATGCAGGCATCACAAGCTTTACCCTGTACCTTTTCGCTGATGAAACCATTGCAAGCCCGATACCTGTATTTCCTGATGTTGCTTCAAGTATTATCTTGTCCCTTGTAAGTCTTCTTTCCTTCTCCGCAGCTTCTATCATATAAAGAGCTATCCTGTCTTTGACAGAGCCTCCGGGATTAGAACCCTCAAGTTTTGCAAAAAGCTTCACTTTAGGATTAGGATTTATGCCTTCTATCCTGACAAGTGGAGTGTTTCCAATGCACTGAATAATTCCCATAGTTAATTATAGATTTGATTCTATTGAATGGTCAAGGTCTCGAAAGGTTAAGATGTCAAGAGATATCATCTAAACCAGATGTTCAATCAGTATCTTTATTCCAATGCCAATCAAAATGATCCCGCCAACTATCTCTATCTTCTTTTCAAAAAAATGTCCAAATCTATCTCCGATAAAAACACCAAGAAACGATAAAAGAAAAGTGACAACCCCGATGATTACAACAGGCATTGCAATAGAAATATTTAAAAATGAGAGACTTAACCCGACAGCCAGGGCATCAATACTTGTCGCAACCGATAGTACAAGTAATACATATACATTCAGAGGGTTATTTTCTTTTGCATCTTGTTTTGTGGTAACTGATTCATAAATCATCTTACACCCAACAAAACTCAGAAGTCCAAAGGCTATCCAGTGGTCAATGCCTGAAATAAAATTCCTTACGCTCAGCCCGGCTAACCACCCCATTAATGGCATAATTGCCTGGAATGATCCAAAAAATATCGCAATCTTCAGAGCATGATTGATTTTCAGATTTTTAATTGCTATTCCACTTGTGACAGATACAGCAAAGGCATCCATTGACAACCCGACTGCTATAAACAAAACTGTAATAATATCCATTTAAAAATCCGCCTGCACCTCAAGGCTTACCCAAAGAGAGGCTATTTTACGTTCTACCCTTTTTAGCGCCTCTTTGTCTTTGTAAGTGCTGGTTCATTCCCTGTTCCCTTTTTCATCTCCCTCTTTATTCACTACCCTCTAATCTTCCTTGCATGTGGTCCTGCATCCGACCCTGTTCCCGATGCGCCTCTGGTCAACTTTTCTATGTGTCCATACTCTACCAGCTTAGGTTTTTTATACGGCTTTCTCGTTCTCTGTCGGGAAACCTTCTCCAAATGTCTTTTTTCAAAATCATTACGTTTAATCATTTTTTCCCTCTCCATTTTATGATACGCCCAACATTGATCGATACCAGAGTTCTAACCAAACTACTACCTCAAGAGCATTTCTTCTATTATCTTGTGCCTTTCCGAGCCGATAATTCTCAAATAGGTGCTTAAGCCGATCTGAATGGATCACCCCGCGTTTGGCAAGTGTAGAAGTCTGAAGAAGCTCATCCAGTTTATTTACCTGTCTTTGCTTTAGCTCCTTGTCAATCGTGCTGGAGAATCCTGTTTTTCCTCTTCGCTTTCTAATGGGGTCTGGCAGGATTCCCTCCATTGCCTGACGCAACACAGCTTTCGGCCATTCATTACACCATCGCTGTTTCTCTGGGAGGGCGATGGAAAATTCGACCAGTCGCCGGTCAAAGAATGGATGGCGGCCTTCTATGCTGAAATAGGCATTAAATCTTTCGACTGTGTCTACTGCTATATTTGTGTTCCATCCATAGCGCAGAAGTTCATAAATTTGCTGTTGTGTCCGTGTCGGGAAACGAACTCCACATGGCTTGGTTTGAAATCGCTGGCTTACCTCTGTTTTTTTGAGGTAGGCGGTGTCAACCAATGAAGGAATCACATTTCTCCGAAAGGGCTTGAGGAGCTTTTTAAGGGGTACTTTCATAGGTTGAGGAATCAGGGGTTTAAGGCAATAATCAAAGAACAAGGAATAAGGGGAACACGAATAGAGAGATGCATCATACCGGAGTTGCATCATCAACTTGCGAATATTTCCCATCAGCATGAGGTCTGTCAGG
>JAOUJR010000279.1 GCA_029883145.1 Nitrospirota bacterium | reverse complement strand
GAACGGAATAGATTATGAAGAGTGGGATCCATCGAAAGATACGTGTATACCTGAGCAGTATACCCATAAAGACATATCAGGAAAAGCTCTCTGTAAAAAAAAGCTTATAAAAACATTATTTGGAATTCCTGATAAACAAGTTATTGAACGCATCCCGATTATAGGTATGGTTGGGAGGCTTGCGGTACAGAAGGGATTAGACCTTGTGCTGAAGGCAATTGATGAACTTTTGTCTTTAGGTGTAAAGCTCGTTATTCTGGGGAAAGGGGATGAAACATTCCATACTGGTTTTTCAAAGATTGCAAAAAAGTATAAAGGGAAGATCTCGGTTACCATTGGATTTGAAGAGTCACTTGCTCACCTGATTTATGCAGGTTCAGACTTTTTCCTGATGCCCTCAAAATATGAACCATGTGGACTCGGCCAGCTTATCGCAATGAGATATGGCAGTATTCCTATTGCGAGAAAGACAGGCGGACTCGCAGATGCGATACAGGACTATGATTCATTAAAATCAAAAGGGACAGGATTCCTTTTTTCTGATTATACCCCTTCTGCAATGCTTGATGCGGTCAAGAGATCTCTCTGTGTATATACCGAAAAGGAGAGGATGCAGAAGATGATCAGAGATACAATGAAGATAGACTTTTCATGGAACAGATCAGCAAAAAAATATTTAGAACTTTACAATTGTGCAATAAAAAAGAGGAAGTCTGTAATGGAAAAAGTGGCTGATAATAAATACAAATCAAGAACCTGAGGGTGAATTAAAAAACGAGGGCCAGACAGTGGAAGAGGAAAAAAGAATGGAAGTACTTTTAAATAGTATCAAGGCCGGGGTTATCACCCTTGGAAGTGATTTCAGGATACTCTCAATAAATAAATGTTTTGAAGAATGGATGAACATGAAAGCCTTTGAGATAGTGGGGAAAAATTCTGTGGAGATTTTTCATAAAGAAGGAGGGATATGCCCACATTGTGCTGCAAAGGTAACATTTGAGACAGGTGAGATAAGTTCTATTATGCAAACCAGACAATTAGACCATTTAGAACTCACCTCATATCCAGTCAAAGACGAGAATGAAAACGTTATCGAATGTATTGTTTTTATTAGGGATGTAACTAAGCATATTCGTTGCCAGGAAGAAGTGCTCAGGCTTTATGAAGAGGTAAGCCAGACAAAGGAGTACCTCGAAGGTATTATTGAAAACTCTGCAGACGCCATTGTTACCTCTAACGTAAACGGTATTGTTACCTCATGGAATATGGGTGCAGAGAAGATATACGGCTTCGCGAAGGAAGAGGCAATAGGGAAATTTTTACCTTTTGCTCCCGAATTCCTTATTGACCCTGAATGGGAAAACAACCAGAAGATAAGAAATGGAGGAGTTCTTAAAGATATTGAGAGTATCAGACGAAGGAAGGATAGCACAATTATAGAGGTCAGTCTTACCCTCTCTCCGATAAGAGACGCAGAAGGAAAGATTGTAGGAATTACCTGTATCTCGAGGGACATCACAGAGAAAAAGCGTGTGGAGAAGGAACTGATACGGAGAAGCCAGGAACTCTCAAGACTCTTACTTATCAGTTCTGCGATGAGAGGAACTCTTGGTTTAGACAGGCTTTTGAGGATCGTTCTCACTACAGTCACTATGAGCGAGGGCCTCGGCTTTAACCGTGCGATTCTTTTGCTTGTTGACGAAAGCAGGAATGTATTAAAGGGAGCTATGGGAGTGGGACCTGCGAGCTCTGATGAGGCTGGACAGATATGGGGAAGGCTCTCTATGGAGAAGAAAACGTTATTTGACATAATGCGCGATATCGAAGAAGGGCCATTGAGAAAGGATTCCTTTTTTGACAGACTCAGCCTTGGTGTGGAGATACCCCTATCAGAGGAAACAATCCTCACAAAGGCAGTAAAAGAAAAAAGGCCATTTAATATTCAAAATGTGAAGGAAGAGCCACTTTCAGATCCGGTACTCATTCAACAGTTAGGGACACAGGCTTATGCTGTTGCACCTCTGATATCAAGAGATAAGGTAATAGGTGTCATCTGGGTTGACAACCATTTTAACAGAATGCCTATCCTCGAGGAGGACATAAGGTTTTTAAGTTCCTTTGCAAACTATGCTGCCACAGCTATTGAGAGTGCAAGGCTCTTCGAGAAGGTTGCGCTTGCAGAACAGGAGCTCGAAAACATATTCAATTCAATATCAGATAAGATCTTCTTCATTAATGGAGACTACGTAATCAAGAAAATTAATAAAGCTGTCAGTGAAAGATTGGGTAAGCCACCTGAGGAGATTATAGGGAAGAAGTGCTACGAGATATTACACGGAATGAACGAACCACGGCTCGATTGCCCTCATCACAAAACGGTCGAGACAAAAGAGGCCTTTGTTGAAGAACTTGAAGAACCATACCTCGGAGGTACCTTTATTACCTCAAGCTCTCCTATATTTAATAGTTCAGGAGAGTTTATAGGGACAGTTCATGTGGCCAGGGATATCACAGAGATTAAGAAACTGCAGGAGCAGCTCATTATGGTGCAGAGAATGGCAGCACTCGGAGAGGTTGCAGCAAAAGTAGCACACGATATCAGAAACCCGCTTGTTTCTGTTGGTGGGTTTGCAAGAAGGCTTGAAAAAAAATTAGACGGTAATCTTAAGGATTATGCATCGATAATTGTAAATGAGACTGCAAGACTCGAAAGTATCCTTAACGAGATTCTCAGTTTTGTGAGAGGGGCAAAGCTTGAAAAAGAAATGGTTAATATGAATGAACTTATGGACGAGGTTACTTCTTTAATGAAATCCGAGTTTGATGAAAGGCATATAGTTCTTGTCAAGGAATTTGCCATATCCCATGAGATATATGCAGATCCTAACAATGTCAAAGAGGCCTTGATCAATATCCTGACAAATGCGGTCCAGGCTATTGGGAGTAACGGTACAATATCTGTGAAGACATATATGAGTGATGACTCTGCAGTGATAGAGGTGGAGGATACTGGGAAAGGCATGTCAGATGAAATACTCGCGTTTATATTTGACCCGTTCTTTACCACAAAGGGATCAGGTACCGGCCTTGGACTTACTATCACACACAAAATTATAGAAAAACATAACGGAAGAATCGAGGTCAAAAGCGAGGTCAATAAGGGAAGCGTATTTAAGGTATTCCTACCATTAAAAGGGTAAGATATGAAGAGGGAGGTGTTGTATGAAGATACTTGTTGTTGATGATGATGAAC
>JAOUJR010000017.1 GCA_029883145.1 Nitrospirota bacterium | reverse complement strand
AAAATGATTTTCTAAGACTGGTTAAGGAGGTAATGGTTCGCACTATTTAAAGATGTCTATAGAGTTATTTTTTAAAAAGAGTGAGAATTGAAGGGAAAGGACAAACAATGGATATTTTAAAAAAAGACAGATTTCCAGACATTCCTGAGAGAACTTCAGGTCTTAAGGAACTGGCATACAACCTCTGGTGGAGCTGGCATCCAGCAGCAAGGATGCTTTTCAAAATATTAGACCGTCAGGCATGGAAGGAGAGTGTCCATAACCCTGTAAAGATGTTAAAGGAACTTCCAAGAGAAATTCTTGAATCCGCTGTAAAAGACTCTGAATATTTGAATTACTATGATGGGGTTATGGCAAGGTTTCACGAGGATATCACCACAAAAGTATGTTGGTTCTCAGAAAATGTTATTGATTCTACTTGCCTGCCAATCGCATATTTTTCTGCAGAATACGGGTTACACCGTTCTTTACCATTTTATGCAGGTGGATTAGGGTTTTTGGCAGGTGATCATATCAAGGAATGTAGCGATCTTGGTGTTCCTTTAGTAGCGGTAGGCTTTATGTATCCAGAAGGTTATTTACGTCAGAAGATTCGCATGGACGGTTGGCAGGAAAATGTTGATGAAGTCCTTGATAGGGATGCTGCACCGATTGAAAGAGTGTTCAATGAAAAAGATGAACAGCTTGTAGTCAAGGTTCCTTTTATTGATCCCCCAATCTATGTGGCTGTATGGAAAGTTGATGTTGGACGTATCCCTCTTTATTTGATAGATACGGATATTGACATAAACGACCCTTGGAACAGGTCAATAGCGTATCATCTCTATATCGGTGACATTGAACAGCGGCTGCGTCAGGAGATTGTGCTTGGTATCGGAGGCAGTGAGGTTTTAAATACTCTCGGTATTAGGCATTCTGTTTTGCACCTGAATGAAGGGCATTGTGCATTTGTACTTCTCGAACGGATCAGGGAACGGATAGAGGAAGGGATGAGCTTTGAGAAAGCATCTGAACAGGTACGTGCCACTTCTGTTTTTACCACCCATACCCCTGTTTTAGCAGGGCATGATATCTTTCCGTTTCATTTAATGGATAAATATTTCAGCCACTATTATCCACTCCTTGGGCTGAGTCGCGACGACTTTCTTCAATTAGGAACCCATCCAGAATATCCAATAGCCGGATTTAATATGACTGCTTTTTCATTGAGGATGTCTTACTATCATAATGGCGTGAGCAGGAGGCATGGTGAGGTTTCGCGGCATATGTGGCAATTGCTCTGGCCTGACAAGAAAGAAGAAGATGTTCCGATAGATTCGATAACAAATGGGGTACATGTCCCTACATGGATAGAACCAAAGATTGAACTTCTCTTCAATAAATATTTTGGCCCTGATTGGCTCAAAGATCATGACAACTCGGTCATATGGGAACGAATAGATGACATTCCTGATGAAGAATTATGGCAGGTTCATTACTGGTTGAAGATGAAACTGATTAACTTCGTACGAGAACAAGCACGCCGTCGATGGCTGGAAAACAGGGTGAGTCCATTTAATATCATAGGCAGCGGTACATTGATAGACCCAACTGCCCTCACTGTCGGTTTTGCACGCCGCTTTGTTTCTTACAAAAGGACAGATCTGATTTTCCATGATCTTGGGCGGTTGAAAAAGCTTCTCAATCATCGATGGAGACCTTTACAGATTATTTTTGCTGGTAAAGCCCATCCTTCAGATGACGACGGGAAAAGAATTCTCCAGCGAATATTTAATTTTACTCATGACCCTGAAATGGGGGGAAGGATTGCCTTTGTCGAAAACTATGATGAACAATTAGCACAATATATGGTACATGGAGTTGATCTTTGGCTTAACAATCCCGTACCACCCTTAGAGGCATGCGGAACAAGTGGGATGAAGGCATCACTGAACGGGGTTCCACACCTGAGTATCCTCGATGGATGGTGGGTAGAGGGTTTTAATGGCAAGAATGGATGGGCATTTTCTGGAGGTGGAGATGATAAGGATGCAGATGCCATTTATACTCTTCTTGAGAATGAAATTGTTCCTTTATATTACAAGGTCGATGATGATGGCATCCCTCACGATTGGGTTAAAATCATGAAGAAAGCAATAGTGAGTAATGCCCCATTATTCAGTGCCCGCAGAATGGTTAAGGAGTATGTACAGAAGTTTTATAAGAATGCTTTGAAATCAGCGATGTAGGGAAAATACTTATCTGCAATAATCTGCACATAATTTTCTTGGGCTGATGTGTTGACATGACAGAATTGAGGGTTCAAGAAAAATATTGGGAAAGTAAAACAGAAGATTTACTTAAGCAATTGGAGACTTCCCTTTCGGGACTTTCTGATGCCGAGGCAGAAAGTCGACTGTTAACCTTCGGGTTCAACCTCATAAAAAAGAAAAAGAAGCAATCTAATCTTTCTTTATTCTTGAATCAATTCAAAAGCCCCATCATGCTCATTTTAATATTTGCGAGCATTATATCTGCTGTAGTCAAGGATTTCACTGATACTGCAATTATCCTTACCATAATTCTCGTGAGCGGGATTTTGAGTTTTATCCAGGAATATAGTGCTACAAATGCGGTTGAGAAGCTCCTCCAAACGGTAAAGACAAAGGTGAATGCATTACGGAACAATAAAAAGAAGGAAGTTTTTATAGACGAAATAGTCCCTGGAGATATTGTCTTTCTTTCAGCTGGAAGCATCATCCCCGCAGATTGCGTTCTGACAGAAGCGAGGGACTTTTTCGTAAATGAAGCCCTATTGACAGGTGAAACTTTTCCTGTCGAAAAAAGCTTACAATTTTTACCTCAAGGACATTCTCTTACCCAGAGAAACAATTCCGTTTTCATGGGAACCAATGTAGAAAGTGGTGTAGCTACGGCAATAGTAGTTAAAACAGGGAGCGATACAGAAATAGGCAAGATTGCCGACAGGCTTACCTTGAAGCCCCCTGAAACAGATTTCGAAAGAGGTGTGAGACGTTTCGGATACCTTCTCATGGAAGTTACGCTCATCCTTATTCTGATAGTTTTTTCAGTGAATGTCTATTTCCATCACCCTGTCATAGAATCTCTTATGTTTTCCCTTGCTTTGGCTGTAGGGCTGACGCCGCAACTCCTGTCAGCTATTATAAGCATTAACCTTTCAAAAGGCTCACAGGTTATGTCGAGAAGGGGCGTCATTGTTAAAAGACTGGCATCTATTGAGAATTTCGGGACGATGGATATCCTCTGCACAGACAAAACAGGAACTCTGACTGAAGGAATTGTCTATCTTCATGAATATGTTGACATCAATGAAAACAGGAATAAAAAGATCCTTCTCTATGCTTATCTCAATGCTTTTTTTCAAACAGGACTCAAAAACCCCATGGATGAGGCTATTGTCGGTTTTGAGAAACAGGATACAACAGGCTTTGATAAGATTGATGAAATACCCTATGATTTTGTGAGAAGGCGTTTAAGTGTTGTTGTAAAAGAGCGTAACAACGAGAATATACTGATTTCAAAAGGTGCTTTAAAGAGCATTTTAGCTGCATGCAAATATGTTGAATTCGGAGAAAAAATAAATGAGATAAGCTCACGAATGGATGATATTAACAGGCTGTATCTTAAGTGGAGCGAAAGTGGACTTCGCATCCTTGGCCTTGCGTATAAAAGAGTTGAAGAAAAAAAGGAATATAACAAGGCTGATGAATCAGAGATGGTTCTCCTTGGATTTCTCATCTTCCTTGATCCGCCAAAGGGTGATGCAAGGCAGATGGTCTCCGAATTGAGTAACCTTGGAATTGAAATGAAAATCATTACAGGGGATAACAGATTAATTGCCAGATATACAGCGGAGAGTGTAGGATTTCCCTTTAAAGGTTTGATAACTGGGGTTGATCTCGATAAGATGAGCGATGAGGCGACACTTCATGCGGTAGAACGTGCCAACATATTTGCTGAGATAGACCCGAATCAGAAAGAGAAAATCATTCTATCACTCAAAAAACTCGGTCATGTTGTAGGATTCATGGGCGACGGAGTAAACGATGCTACAGCAATTCATGCCTCTGATGTGGGAATATCGGTTAACACAGCTGTGGATGTGGCAAAAGAGGCTGCAGATATTATCCTTCTTGAAAAAGAATTGGAAACGTTAAAAGATGGTGTTATTGAAGGACGCAAGACATTTGCCAATACCTTAAAATATGTTTTCATGGCAACGAGTGCAAACTTTGGCAATATGTTCAGCGTGGCAGGGACCTCGCTTTTTCTCCCATTTCTTCCCATGCTTCCAAAACAGATCCTTTTGACAAACCTTCTCACCGATTTCCCTGAAATGACAATTGCCACTGATGAAGTTGACAGGGAGCTTGTAGAAAAACCGAGGAGATGGGATGTTAAGTTTATAAAGAGATTTATGATATTTTTTGGGCTCATAAGTTCTGTCTTCGATTACTTAACGTTTGCGGTACTTTTATTTTTTTTAAGAGCAGATCCTGTACTTTTCAGGACAGGATGGTTTGTTGAGTCTGTTATTTCAGCTTCGTTTGTGGTTCTTGTGGTCAGGACGAGAAAACCCTTTTACAAGAGCAGGCCAAGTAAATACCTCTTAGTGACAACACTGCTGATTGCTATCCTTACTCTTATAATTCCTTATCTTCCTGTCTCGGGGATTCTTGAGTTTAGGCCTGTGCCAATTGGTTTTTTACTTGCCATGTCTATTATCTTAATTTCTTATATCATGCTGGCTGAAGTTGGCAAAAAAATATTTTACAAAAAGTATGCAGGTGAGGAATAACAATTTAGATGCCTGAGATTTCTGGAATTGTAGAACACTTTCCATATATAGGACTCTTTATACTCCTTATTCTTGGTGGCATTGGATTACCGTTTCCAGAAGATACTACCCTCATCCTGTGTGGATTTTTGATCTCAACTCATGTGGTGAAGCCTATCCCAGCCTTGTTTGTTGTCTACTCAGGAATATTAATAGCAGATTATATTCTCTATATTGTCGGAAAAAAATATGGCCGCATAATTATTACCCATAAAAGATTTCATAAAATACTATCCGCTGAAAGGTTATCTATGCTTGAAGATAAATTTAAGAAAAGAGGAATCCTTTTTATACTCATAGGAAGACATCTGGTGGGGCTCAGGGCTCAAATATTTCTTGTAGCAGGTGTTATGAGGATGTCTCCCATAAAATTTCTTATTACAGATGCTTTTTCTTCGTTATTTACCATTGCTATTATGGTCGGGGTTGGATACTTAGGTGGTAATAGCCTCGATATTATAAGAAAAGATATCACAAGAGTTGAACATGTAGCGATTTTATTAATTATAATTTTGCTGACAATTTATTTACTTTATAGATTTTTTAGAATTAAACGATAAATCCTTTTTAGTTTATAAAGGATTTTATTAAGGCTAATGACATGTTTTGAATTTCCGAAGAGGATATTTGAACTAAATAAATTAAAAATCCGGCGGCGACCTACTTTCCCATGACCTTACAATCATAGTATCATCGGCCCTGAAGGGCTTAACTTCCGTGTTCGGAATGGGAACGGGTGGAACCCCTTCGGCATCGCCACCGGAAAACTGTAAAATACTACCATATGAGAAATATAAATATCAAGTACTGCAATTTTTCTATACCTTCAACGCAATTTCTGTAGCGCTTCGCAAAGCTGCTCCGAGGTTACTAGGCTCTTTTGCATCTCCAACAAGATATATCTTTTCTACCAAATCCTTAAGAGAGTCAAAGAGTGAATTTTCCTTGATATTACCGATCGCAACAATAACAGAATCAGCAATCAACTCTCTCTTTGTTCCGTCCTTATCCTCAATAATTACTTTCCCTTTTTCAACAGCTACTGCCTTGAAGTGAGTAATAATTGCAACCCCGTTTTCTTCAAGTCGTTTAAGGAGTTCAAGTCTTGGGATTTCCTTCATATTTGTGAGTGGCTTATCAAGCATTTCAACAATTGTTATATTTTTCGTTTTAGAAGTAAGTAGATCTGCAGTCTCACAACCGGTATCTCCACCACCAAGAATAACAATACTTTCTCCGAATTCGATATTTTTTTCATATACACTCCTCACATCAAAGACAAAAGACCGGGTAATTCCTGGAATATCTGGGAGGGCAGGTCTCGAACCTGTTGCAATGATTAAAACATCAGGTTTTTGTGAAAGGATTTCCTCTGATGTAGGAGAAATTCCAAGAATAACGTTTGTCTTAGTCTTCCCGAGAGCGTGTTGTAGATATCTCAAAGCTTCAACCATCTCACCTTTAAATGGAGCTATAGAGGCAAGGCGCATCTGACCACCGAGAGACTCTCCTTTTTCATAAAGGATGACCTCATGACCTCTCTGACTGGCCAGAATAGCAGATTGTATTCCTGCTGGGCCTCCGCCGACTATAACTACCTTTTTTTTCTGTAAAGCAGGCCTGATTTTGAACCGGTATTCCTGGCCTGCAAACGGGTTGACTGTACAGCTCCTGCCTAACCCTTTCACACCAGCATTTGCACAATCTTCAAGGTCATAAACACATCCGCGAATATCGTCAACCATTCCAGACTTTGCCTTCTCTGGTAAATAAGGGTCAGCAATGAGTGCGCGAGCCATTGCGACAAAATCAGCATCCTTTTCTCCAATAACTCTATCAGCTAACTCTGGTGAGTTAATCTTTCCAACGGCTATAACCGGTATGTCAACTGCTCTCTTAATAGCTCTTGCCAGATAAAGGAGACTGCCCGGAGGAAGATAATGAGATGGGATAGTCATTCTTTTTGTGGATTTATTCCCTCCTGTGGCAAGGATTGCATCTCCACCTGATTGAGCGATAAGTTTGGCAAGGATAGTAGTTTCATTAAGGGTCAGCCCTCCCTCTATAAACTCATTACAGACAAGTTTCACAATTACTGGATAATCTTCGCCTGCCTCCTGTTTCACGGATTTTATTACACTTATGAGAAACCTTGCACGGTTTTCGAGACTGCCTCCATACTCATCAGTTCTCTTATTAGTGAGAGGAGAAAGAAGCTGAGAAATAAAATCTCCATAACTTGCCTGAATCTCTATGCCATCATATCCGAGTTCCAGTGATCTTTTTGAACCTTTTGCCATTATATACACTATTTCTTTCGCATCTTCTGAGGTCATAATTTTTACAAGAGGAGCTATCCATGTAGTTCCTTTCTGCTTTGCCCCTGGAACTTCCTGATCAAAGGTTCGCTCCTTAGGATAATTGAGCTGCATGAATGCCTTTGAACCTTCAGCATGAATTGCATTCAAAAGATTCCTAATCCCTTCTTCAAAGTCTGGTGTGTCAAAACGCAATTCATTGGGCCCCTTATATGCTCTTGGAAAATCAAGACATGGGCAGTCAAGCACAATCATGGCAACGCCACCACGTGCCCGTTCTCTATAGAACTCCATCATCCGGTCATTTACCCTGCTGTCTACTGAATACTTCGTTGGATATAACGACATAATCAGGCGGTTTCTTAATGAACACCTCCCGATTTTCCCTTCTTGAAATAGATGTGGAAAGTACATTTAATAACCTCTTACTGTTCAATGCGTTTCATAAATTATAATGTAAAACAGAGATTAATCTACTAAATATAGCAAAACCAACAATTACACATGAAAGGCTGTCTCAGAATTTTTATAATCGACAGATTATTAATATGGCAGACGTTAGTACCTTACAGATTAAAGTATTATTCGTTTACGCTTCAAAAGGTTTTACTATAAGGTGTCGTATAAAAATTCTTCACCAGCCTTTCCTGTCTTTGTTGTTAGGTTATAATATAATAATTACGGAGGTTTTGCTATTTCTTCTATAATTATTGATGGATATAATGTAATCGGTATCTCACATAAGGACCTTGAAAAGCAAAGGGAGGTACTGATTGAATCTCTCATTGACTACAGACAGAAAAAAGGACATGACATAACGGTTGTTTTCGATGGGTGGAAGACAGGAGGAGGTCATGAGAATTGTTCTGTAATTGCTGGAGTAAGGGTCATTTATTCGAAGCTTGGCGACAAGGCTGACTCTGTAATTAGGCGTATTATTTTCTCTGACAGACGAGAATGGATTGTAGTCACATCAGATAGAGATATCGCATCATATGCGTGGTCATCAGGTTCTATACCGATATCAACAGAGGATTTTCTGATAGCCATTGAAAGAAGAGAGATTGAATCCGGGTTTATTAATGAAGAAGAATATGATGAGGAATTTAGTGAACCTCAGAGAAAGGGTAATCCGAGGAGACTTTCTAAAAAAGAAAAGGCTATCAGAAGGGCATTAAACAAGCTCTGATGGGTAAAATAATACTTAGGCAAAGACCGGCAGATACAGTCACGATTATTTTCCTTTTATTCCTCACTGTGCTCACTATACTATTTTACCAGAAAGTACCTAAAGCTCCTCTTCTCATTGGTCTTTATTCGCTTCTTATTGTTTCTCAGGTGATTATCATAAGGTTTAAAGACAGAGGCAGGTTTATGGGTCTTTTTCATGATGTGATTTTTCCGATTATCTGTGTGCTTGTTATTTTTGACAGTCTTGAGTGGCTTGTGCATTATGTGAATCCAAAGGATATAGATCTCATACTTGTAAGATTCGATTATCTGCTCTTCAATAATCATCCGACAGTGATGCTTGAGAAGATTATGAACCCTCTTTTGACTGATATACTACAACTCGCCTACACAACCTACTATTTTATTCCGATAAGCCTTGGTATTGTCCTTCTCCTGAACAATCAAAAAGAAGAATTTAATAGAACTTTGTTTATGATTCTATTTTGCTTTTATCTCTCCTATCTTGGTTATATACTCATGCCTGCATTGGGACCACGATATGCCATTAACCATCTCCAGACTACAGAACTCCAGGGACTTTTTATTGCAGAACCAATTCAGAGACTTTTAAACCAGATTGAGGGCATTAAAAGAGATGCATTTCCAAGTGGACACACTGCTATAGCAGTGATTGTGCTTTATCTCGGCTACAGGTTTAAGAGAAGCTATTTCTGGGTACTATTGCCAGTTGTGGGAGCACTCGTGTTTTCCACTGTTTACTGTCGGTATCATTATGTCATAGATGTCATAGCTGGATTTGGGTTGACGATTTTAACCGTCTTCTTTGGAGAATGGTATTATGAATGGTGGTTGAAATGGCGATCACGACAAGGGAATTAGAAGTAGAAGTTTTCCTATATACATAAATACATTAATGAATGATAAAGGAGAAAATATGAAACATAGTGGATTTATAATTTTGTTCATAATTCTGTTAGCTATGTGTATATCTGTCCATCGGATATCTGATGCAGATATGGAAGAAATGCCGCCTGTTGTGGTGAAGACCTTCCCTGAATCAGGTGCAAAAAATGTAGATCCCTTGATTTCAGAGATTCGGGTTACCTTTAATAAGGAGATGATGGATCGGAGCTGGTCCTGGGTCCAAATAGCTCCTGAGAACTTTCCCAAGATTATCGAAGGACCTCGATACCTCGAAGACAAGAAAACATGTGTTATAAAGGTACAACTTGAGCCTGGAAAGACGTACATCATTTGGTTGAATACACAAAAATTTCAGAATTTCAAAGATAAAGATGGACGCTCGGCACAACCTTATTTGCTTATGTTTGAAACAAAAAAATGACTTACATAAAATATCTTTATTGGTCGGGGCGAGAGGATTTGAACCTCCGACCCCCTGCGCCCAAGGCAGGTGCGCTAAACCAGGCTGCGCTACGCCCCGATTCTTTATTTTACCAGAAAATTGGACTTATAGGATGCAGATGTTGTGAATCCCGATGTATATCGGGATTGATACCTTAACGTAACTTTTACTAATGGGCTTGGAAATATTTTAAGTGGATATAACAAATAAAATTTTAATAACCCATCAAGTTAATCCGCCTGAGGCGGATGAAATAGATTTTTAAACAGTGTCTGCATCTTTGATCTTAGTATTTCAGGATCTCGAGATAATCAGCAATGTCTTTTTCTTCTTTACCTTTAACCACTAATTTCTTGTTTTTTAAGTCCTCAGTTGCTTTTTCTTTGTTTCCTTTATAAAGAGGATCAAGCTCTATGGCACGTGTAATAGCCGTTGCAGCATCGCCGTATTGTCCCTTTGCATTGTAACAGAGCGCAAGACCGTAATAAGGAAGATGAAAGTCATTCAACCTCCGGATTGCTCCTTTATATGCATCTAACGCATCATCATAACGGCCAAGCCTGTAATAAACCCGGCCGAGGTTGTGATAGGCTTTTTCAGGAGACTGATAGAATGGATTGGAAAGAGCTCTTTTGTATGAATCAATTGCCTCATTGAATTTTTCAGTCCTCTCATAAGCAAGTCCGAGGTTGTTATACGCCTCAGAAAATTTCGGGTCTGTGGTTATTGCACGCTGGAAAAAATCTATTGCCTTTTGAGAATCTTCAAACTTCAAAAGATAGATTATTCCAATACCATTCAATACCTCTCTATCGTTTGGATTAAGCTCAAGTGCCTTTTGAAACTCAACATAGGCCATCTGAATCTTGTTTTCATTATAATACGAAAGCCCTATCTGGTAGTGAGCACTTGCTTTTTGAATGTTATCTCCTGTCCCGGTAGTTGAGCAGGAGACTAATAATTGCAGAATAAAAAGAAAAAAAATTGTTCTTATTTTCACCTGTTGATTCTCCTCACAAGGCTTTTTTGTTCTTATTAAAGGTATCAGAAATAGTCAAACATGTAAAGAGGAATGAGAGTTCTTTATAAATTTCTTCCCATGGAAGTCCTTTAAGGTCAAGCTCAAACCCCTCAGGAAGGAATCTAATCTTCCCGTCTCTTTTTTTATGGAGTTCAAAGATATCTCTCGGTTCTACTTTCGTATCAGAAGAAAAGAGCACGCGAATCTTTCCATTTATATCCTTGATGTGCGTGATGAAAAGCAGCCTTGCTCTTATTTTGAGCCTGATTATATCGAGTAGGTTTTTTACCTCTTCAGGTAGCTTTCCAAACCTGTCTTCCATCTCAATTTCAAGAGCTTTTATATCTTCGTCGGTCTTTGATAATGCAATCTTTCTGTAGATGCTTAGCCTGAGCGTGATATCATCTATGTAATTTTCCGGAATAAATGCATTGACCCTTAAACTGATTGTGGGCTCGAATTCATCTTCTACCTTCGTGCCTTTGAGCTCTGATACTGCCTTCTCTAACATTTCTAAATAAAGGTCAAATCCGACTGAATGGATATGGCCTGATTGTTCATGGCCTAATAAATTTCCTGCACCTCTGATATCGAGATCTTTCATAGCAAGCCTGAAACCGGCTCCAAGATAGCTCATCTCCTGTATTGCCTGAAGCCTTTTTTTGGCATCGTCAGTAATACTATCTTTCCCTGGAATAAGAAAATAAGAGTACGCTCTTGCATTGCTTCTTCCAACACGTCCTCTGAGCTGATAAAGGTCAGCAAGCCCCATCATATCAGCCCTATTGATAATAATAGTATTTGCAGTTGGTATGTCCAGGCCGGAGCCGATTATCGCTGTAGCGACAAGGATATCTATTTTGCCATCGTAGAAATTGAGCATAATTGACTCAAGCTCTCTTTCAGGCATCTGCCCGTGCGCAACTGCTATCCTTGGAACGTAAAGTAAATCATCAACGTTCCGAGCTGAAGGAAGAAGCCTCACGAGATAATCAGCTATTTTAAATATATCCTTTATCCTGTTATGCACGAAAAAAATCTGGCCATTTCTCTCCATCTCCCTCTTTATCGCCTCTTTAATCAGCCCTTCATCAAAAACTGATACAAAGCTTCTCACCGCGAGCCTCTCTTCAGGTGGTGTCTCGATGATACTCATATCTCTGATATTTGAAAGTGCCATATGAAGCGTTCTCGGTATCGGTGTTGCAGTGAGTGTAATCACATCAACTCCTCTTTTCAGTTCTTTTAATCTCTCCTTCTGTCTCACACCAAACCTGTGTTCTTCGTCAATGACGAGAAGGCCGAGGTTATAAAAGTTTATGTTTTCACTGAGAAGGCTGTGAGTCCCTATGATGATATCTATGTTACCACTCGATAGTTCCCTGATTGTTTCTTTCTGCTCCATTCTTGATTTGAATCTGCTCAGATAATCAATCCTTACGGGAAACGCTGAAAACCTTTTTTTGAAAGTCCTGTAGTGCTGCTCACATAGTATCGTAGTAGGGACAAGTACAGCTACCTGCTTCCCGTCATATACTGCTTTGAATGTTGCCCTCATGGCAACTTCTGTCTTTCCATAGCCGACATCTCCACAGATTAGTCTGTCCATTGGCCTGTCTGATTCCATATCTTTTTTAATATCCTCTATTGCATTTATCTGATCAGGCGTTTCCTCATAGGGGAAGAAACTGTCAAACTCGATATGGAGTTCGGTATCAGAACTGAACGAGAACCCTTTATTGATTTCTCTCTCTGCATAGAGAGCAATGAGTTTTTCTGCCATATCATGTATTTTCTTTCTTACTTTTTCCTTTGTTTTCTGCCATGTCTTGCCACCAAGCCTGTCAATTTTCGGAATAATACCTTCTTCAGAATGAAATTTATGGATACTGTTAATAGTGTGGAGAGGTATGTAAAGTCTTCCATTGTCATATTCAATCAGTATAAGGTCTTCTTTGATACCTTCTATGCTCTGATGCTCAAGCCCGATGAATTTTCCGATTCCATGGTCTTTGTGGACAACGAAATCACCTGGT
>JAOUJR010000278.1 GCA_029883145.1 Nitrospirota bacterium | reverse complement strand
ATTGTTTTGGGAGGTATTTTTGCACGCGCAGTCATTCTTCCCTCTTTCACCAATATGTTCACAGCTCCCCTTAAAATGGATTTTTTTCAAAGCTTCGATATCTGGATTTTTTACGGACTTACATTTCTTATTACTGTGCTTGGTTCCGGCGGATACCCGGCACTGTATGTATCCCGGTTCAGACCGGTAGACATCCTGAAAAAATCCCATAAAGTCGGCGGTGGCTCAAAGATATCAAATATCTTTCTGACTTTTCAGTTTATATTGGCATTTATCATGATCAGCACGTCTTTGATCTTTATCCAGAATTCCATATACCAGAAAAACCTTGACTGGGGCTACAACCAGAAACAGGTTCTCAATGTGGTTCTTAAGGATAAAAGCCAGTTTGAAGTGTATAAAAATAAAATAGCTCAAAATCCCGATATTATCGGAATAAGCGGTGCAGAACATCATATTGGCCGCTCCTGGACTCTGGAAACAGTTAAATACCATGAGCAGGAATACGCGATGACCAGCTTTGCCGTGGGACCCGACTATCTTAAAACCATGCAGGTTCGTCTTAAAGAAGGGAGAAATTTCAAAAGGGAATTTGCCACTGACAGCAGCACTATTATTGTAAACGAGAATTTTGTCAATACCATGGACTGGAAAAATCCTGTGGGCCAGAATGTAAAAATCAACAATAAAAATTTCACCCTGATCGGTGTTGTCGAGGATTTTTACAACGAGCCATTTACCGAACCTGTAAAACCGGTTCTGTTTCGTTTGTGTGATAAAGAAAATTTCCGCTATTTATGTATCAGAGTCCGAGCGGATAAGGTTATTGAAACAGCCGCATTCTTAGAAAAATCGTGGAAGCAGCTTTTCCCTGATAAGCTGTATGAGGGATTTTACCAGGATGAAATCTGGGCCGGTTTCTTTCGAATAAATACCGGAGTCTGTAAATTATCATGTTTTGTGAGCTTGATTGCTTTGCTAATATCCTGCATGGGATTATTCGGACTAGTTTCAGTAAACATTGTCAGGCGTTTGAAAGAGATCAGCATCAGAAAAGTTTTTGGTGCCTCCATGCAGAATATTGTAAAACTATTGAGTAAAAACCTGGCTAAAATCTTGATAATATCATCCTTGATCGCTGTGCCCTTATGCTACTTTTTTACCGTAGGTATGATGGATTCATATTTCAGTACCCGTTCCCCTATAACAGCCACCCCCTTTCTTCTGGCACTAGCAATTTTAATAATGACTTCCGTATTAACCGTGCTCTCACACATAATCAAAGCAGCATACGTAAATATTGCAGATATCCTGCGAGAAGAATAACAGGCAACAAAATCGCCCTAAACGGAATCCTGGCTGTTCTCTTTCATAAATTGGATAGGGGGAATATTTATTCAAGTGATTCAACATGTTCGGATAAGACTTTGAATATTAGAACTAAGACAAAAGTACGATTTTTAATAAATAAGACTTTTGTCGTATATCAAAATTTATTTTTTCTTTGTATAAATAAGTGTTTAATCCTTAAAAATAGGAAATATAAGATACTAAGTTATAATATTAAAAGAAAACGTATTTTTTCTGAGATTTTGTGGTTGTGTCTTAACAGAAGTTTGTAAAAGTACAGGAGGATTATATTGGAAAATAAATCATCTAAATATAAAAGTGTGATTCTTACTCTAATTGGGATGGCTTTTTTCTGTATGTATAATTTAAGCCATGCACAAATAGATAATGAAGATATAATAATCGGAAAGCACAAAAAACTATACTCGGATATACTAAACGAGGAGCGTTCTTTATTAATTCATTCACCCCCAGGTTATGAGAAATCACAGGAGAAATATCCGGTACTATACGTTTTGGATGGTGGTTATATACCTACATTTTCAAAAGTAACCGGAACGGTTGAGTTTTTGGTTTGGGAAAATATTCCAAACATGATCATAGTCGGCATAAAAAATACAGACCGAGAAAGAGACATGTTTCCGATGAAAACTGAGAGCGACCCTACAAGCGGCGGTGCAGATAATTTTCTAAAATTTTTTTCTGAAGAGTTGATACCTTTTATGGATAAAAATTACAGAACCGAAAATTATCGTATTCTGAGCGGTACATCAAATTCAGCTTTTTTCACTGTTTATGTATTATTGGAAAAACCAGATTTATTCTCTGCATATATTGCATCCAGCCCCACATTATTGTCATGGTTTAATGATATCATTAATGAAAAATTTGGTGAGCTCAAGAAAAAAAATGAATCCTTAAATAAAATGCTCTATTTGATATATGGAGAAAATGATTACCAATCGATAATAAAATCAATTCCCGAATTTACAAAAATAATCGAAGAAAATGCACCCAAAGATTTTATATGGGAAATAAAACTAATAAAAGATGAAGGGCATGTTCCTTACAATAGTTTACATAAAAAATCAATTATCCTGTTCAGAAGCTGTTTTTCCCGGGAAGAGCAAAGCTGTCGTGACCAGGCAGTTTTTTTCTGAAAGGCAATCCGCCAGGATCAGGGGAGATCAGATGATCTCGAGCTTATCTTTGTCGGGGAGCTTGGGAAAAGAAGCGTGGGGTTCCTTCTGGTACCAGAAAGCCACAGACGAGATATCATCCTGAAGGGGAAGATATCTCCCGCCAGAGTGCCAGCCCAGGGCCTGAATGGTCACCCTGAGGTCCTTTTCGAACCGCACCGGGTCCATGATGTGCCAGCGGTAAAGACCGAAGCGCTGCTGGGACTGCCACTGGCCGTCAGGGATGATAACCTGAGGCATGCCGGCATAGGGAGTGGTGTATTCCCTGTATTTCTCCTCCACGGTAAATCCGTAGGAGCCGCAGAAGTAGTCTTCGGTTCCGGTTCCGCAGATGGTGGGAAACTCCTTGTCTCCGTCGATGAAGAATTTTATCTCGCCTTCACCCCACCAGCCGGTGTTGTTCGCGCCCCAGCACATGTAGGTTCCGACATAGTGCCCCCAGCCTTTGACGCTGTCGATGATGGTGTAAACTGATTTGTAGGGCAGGGGATTGGCGCGCCGGAACTGGGCATGAAGATAGCCCGCGTCCTCTGGGACGTCGGTCAGAGTGTAGTTGATCTGGTAGTAGAGGGTCATGTTTTTCTCATCCAGGTTCTCCATGGTGACCTTGCAGGATTTCCGGAAAGGCATCACCCAGTAACAGTTAAAACCACTCCCGGGATTCACGCAGACAGGCAGGGAGGAGACCTGAGCGAATCTTCCCCAGCCG
>JAOUJR010000016.1 GCA_029883145.1 Nitrospirota bacterium | reverse complement strand
CTTTTGTCTCTCATCTGAAAACGGAAGTTACTCAAATCAATTTCATTTTTCTTCTCAAATTCATTTAACATGCACGCGAGTATTACAGTTGCATCAGCTGTTAATTTTACACATCCAAGAGAATCTCCTCCTTCTTTGAATCCTTCAATGAGAGTTTTACAGTTTGTTGAACCAAATTTTTCTAAAAATTGCTTTTTGAATTCCTTTATCGTTACACCGCAATCTCTTAGATTTTCACCTGGGTTTTCCCTTCCTAAAAAGTAACTTAGGGCAATAATACCACCAGTAAACGCACCACAGAGTTCTTCTCCGGAGCCGCCGATTCCTCCGCCAAAGCCTGAAGCACATCTTATTACATCAGCGTCAAACCCTTCCGAAAATTCTTCTGCTATTGCTTTAGAAATAGCTTCTGCACAATGAAAATCTGATCGGAAATGTCCATAAACTCTCCTCTTGATCTCTTTGTCTTTCATTTTTGGCCTCCTATTAATCAATTGTTCTTTAATACGATATTTCTACAAATATCGAATAATAAAGAAAAAAAAATATTCAGCTTCTAAAGAAATTTGCCAGATCTTTTACTATCTCAGGATCAATCCAGCATTCGATCTTCTGTCCGCGCCGATTCATCTTAATAATTCCTGACCTGTACAATTCTTTTATGTGATGAGAAACAGTAGACGGTACAATATCAAGTTCTTTTCCAAGCTCGCCGACACATACAGTAGTATCAGCATCGATGCGGTGGACTGTTCCTGGTTTACAGCAAGATATCAAACGCAGAAATATCCGGAGTCTGTTAGGATTAGATAGTGCTTTAAATATATCCGCAAATCTCTGGAGGTCAGCTTTTCGATATTTCGACATACTTCAAATATATAGTATTCAGATTCTTTTGTCAAGATTTTTCTATTTCGAGATTGAAGAGTAAATTACTGAATGGTTTGCAATTTTTATATTCACCTTGATGCCACATTTTGTGTTACATTTATGCAATATCCCTTTAAAGGATTCATACGATTACCGGATATTCGGAGTCTCATTATTCATTACATAAGGAGCAGGTATGGCAAAGTATACTGCGACAATTGACGAAGATACACGTCAGAGGATTCATGCACTACCGAGGGGTGTACACTTTTCAGCCTTCATGCGAAAGGCAATCACTGTCTTTGTTGATGAGCTTGAGAAGAATCCTGACTTAAAGCCCGAGAATTTCATCATCACTCACACAGCCAGGAAAGATACATCAGATAGAGAAAGAAAATAAGGGCATGAGAAAAAGCAGGATTCTGACTACCTGTGCAAAGGGTATAGCACCTTTTTTGAGGGAAGAACTCCTTGTGCTGGGATTTCCTGTGCTTTCTGAAACTATTGCAGGTATAACGACAGAGGGGACTTTTGACGATACCATGCGCCTTAATCTCCTGCTCCGCACAGGACATCGCGTTCTCTTTCTCGTAAAGGAATTCACTGCTCGTGATGCCGATGCCCTCTACCATGCATTGTCAGAGATAGCATGGGAGGAGTATATAGCCGAGGATGGATATGTCAGTGTCACATCAAGCGTGGATAATCCGAGCATCAGGGACTCACGCTATGCAAACGTAAAGTGCAAGGACGCCATTGTCGACAGGATCAGGGAAAAGAGCGGTCAGCGTCCTGATTCAGGTCCGGAGCAAGACAGGGTCGTGGTAAATCTTTATTGGAAGGAACAGGACTGCTCTGTATATTTTGATACCTCAGGGGAGCTGCTCTCCCGGCGCGGATACAGAAAGATCCCAATGACCGCACCCATGCAGGAAACACTTGCAGCTGCAGTTATCAAGGCATCCGGATGGAACGGTAGCAGCCATTTTATTAATCCCATGTGCGGTAGCGGAACCCTTGCCATTGAGGCGGCATTAATTGCTCTTCACAGGGCACCTGGTCTATTGCGAAATAATTATGGTTTCATGCATCTAAAGGGATTCAAAAAATCACTATGGAACGATCTGCGCACACAGGTAAAAAAGGAGTCAAAAAAGACCCTCAATTGCAGGATCATAGCCACTGATATCAGGAAAGAGGCAGTTGAGGCAGCAAAGAAAAATGCTGCTACTGCCGGAGTGGAGCATCTGATTGAATTTGCAGTGTGTGATTATTCCGAGACCACAGTACCTGACGGGGAAGGGATAGTAATACTCAACCCCGAATATGGAGAAAGAATGGGGAAGATCAAAGAGCTTGAGAGTCTGTATAAGGGAATCGGGGATTTCTTTAAGCATAGGTGCAGGGGATATACTGGATATCTCTTTACCGGGAATCTTGACCTCGCAAAGAAAGTGGGGTTGAGATCAAAACGCAGGATTCAGTTTTTCAACGGAGGGATAGAATGCAGGCTCCTTGAGTATGAGTTGTACGCAGGTAGCAGGAAGAATAACGAAGAGGAGAGCAATTTATGGATGGAACGAGACGTTCCGATATAAGAGCAGGATTACGTGTTTCAATCGTGTTAAAGAAGGACCAACAGTCCGGGAAACTCACAGAAGGAATTGTGAGAGATATTCTAACTCATTCACCGATACATCCACATGGAATTAAAGTTCGCCTGGAAAGTGGAGAAGTAGGACGTGTAAAAGAGATATTTGGTTAATCTTCGTGAAAATATGGTATATCACCTTCCCTCTTTATAGCAAAAGGAAACATAAAGGTCAACAGGAAACATCTGCTCTATGAGTCGCAGACAAGTTCTGCTCATCTTGCATGTAATGAAATTTAAATTTCAACAGCCCTATGTGTTTTTAGTGGTTAAGCGTTTGAATCTTTTTCTTAAAATGAAACATGCGGCAACTATAATTACTACAACGGTAAAAATCGGTAGAGCTATAGCGAATAGACTTAGCAATGCAGAAACGCCTGCTTCGGCTGAGGCAATCGCAAAATTTCCCAACCCTCCTGTTGTTGCTGTTGAGGTGCCACGCACAAGCGTTGTGGTGCCCTGGAAAAGAGCAGCTGTGCCACCCCCGGCAATAATAGCAAGGGTCCATTTCAGAAATGGACTCATATCCAAAGCAATCGATGCCATGGCAATTGTTCCGGCAATTATTGCTGCAGGAGCAGCAATTGTATCGAGGAGATTATCCAGCCACGGAATATAGTAACCTGTAATTTCAAGAACTGTAGCGGTTGCAAATGAGATGAGGGCAGGGTAGGTGCCGATCCATGCAAACCCGGGTGATAATCTGAAATGGCCTGAGAGAGATGCAATGCTCATGATTAAAAAAGGGACAAATATCCTGAATCCACATGCTGCGCTTAATCCAATGCCAAGAAAAATACTGAGCAAAAGTTCCATGGTTCCTTATTTTTTCCGGTTATTTCTTAAATTATTTAATCTATCCTTAACCGATTTTCTTTCTTTGAATTATTTCCTCAAGTGCTTTATGGAGTGTAGGAAATCGGAATTCAAAGCCTGCGTCAATCATTTTTTTTGGCAAGACTCTTTGACCGTTGAAGAGCATGTCTGCCATTTCCCCCAAAGCAATTTTAAGAACAAATTCCGGAACTCTTACCCATGATGGTCTCGACATCACCTTACCTAAAATTTCACAAAAATCTTTCATTCTTACTGGTTGTGGAGCAGTTGCGTTAACAGATCCACTAACAGTCCCTTTTTCAATAATAAATTTAAAGATCTTTACAAGGTCATGAATGTGTATCCACGAAAGCCACTGGTTTCCTGTTCCTATCGGACCCCCGATATAGTATTGAAAAGGAATCATCATTCGTACAAGTGCTCCTTCATTGCCAAGGACGACGCCGATTCGAACTGTCACAACTTGAGTACCATAGCTCTCTGCTTTATACGCTTCTGATTCCCAGGCTTTGCACACTTCTGCCAAGAAACCTCCTCCTGCTGGTGAACTTTCAGTTACTTCCTCATCATTACGTGGACCGTAAAATCCAACTGCCGAAGCATTCACAAGTATCTTCGGGCTTAGTATGTTATCTTTGATGGCATTGACAACTGCCTGGGTGGTCTTCATTCTGCTTTGTACTATCTTTTCTTTTACAGACTTTGTCCATCTATGCGTTCCGATGGATTCACCGGCTAAATTAATAACAGCACTTACATTCTGTAATGTAGAAGAGGGCATGAATGGTGTATAACCAATCCATTCGGTTATCTCCACATTCTTTCCAAATAATGATTGTGCTTTTGCATGATTGCTTGTAAAAACGACTACGTTATGTCCAGATGAAAGCAATTCCTTGCATAAATTTTTCCCTATAAAACCGGTGCTCCCTAATATAAGGATTTTCATATTTTTCTATTCCCTCTACTCTGAGGTTATTCAAACCTATATATCTAAATTTGAGAATATATTTTTTCGCATATCAACTTGCTCGTAGTGCGTCCACTATATTCATACGTGATGCTCTCACTGCAGGAAGGAAGCCGCCGATAAATCCCATGATGAGCGAGAAAATCAGGGCTTGGTAAATGATTTCAAAGGTAAGGGAAAAGGTAAAAGCAAGTTCGGAAAAGGTCTGAAAGTTGAGTGTTGAAACAGTATACAGTTGCAGGAAAGAGGCAAAAAACAGACCAGCAATCCCCCCTATCAGGCTAAGGAGCAGTGATTCAAGAAGAAAGGCTGTCAGGATGCTCTTCTGTTGAAATCCGAGGGCGCGCATGGTACCGATCTCAAAAACACGGTTTGCTACAGCAGAATACATGGTAATCATAGCACCGATAATCGCACCGAGGGAAAATATTATTGTGAGTGATAAACCAAGAATACGAAGAAACCGTGCCATGATTTCTGATTGTTTCTCGTAATATCTCGTTTCTCTCATTGCATCGACTGTGAGTCGGGGATCTTTTTCAAGGCGTTCCTTGACTTTTTGGAATTCGCTTGAATCAAGAAGTTTAAAAATGACAGATGAATAAGCAGGCCTTCGGAATGCCTGCATCAGCTGATCAACATCTCCCCATATCTCCGAGCTAAAACCTGTATTGCCTGCATCGAATATCCCCACCACCATCCAGTCTCTCATTCCAAAACGGAGGGTCTCCCCGATGCCGCCTCCCTGGAATCTCTTTGCGATACTCATTCCGGCAATAATCTCAGCTGTCCCGGTTCTTGGCATACGTCCTTCGACGAGCTTTACCTGCGAACGTAATGCCATAGAGCTCTCTCCGATTCCCCTGATTACCACATTCGAGGGTTTATCTGTTCCACGCTTGGGTAAGGTGATAAGCACTACCAGTTCTTTTGCGACGAGTTTTTTCCCATCCTTGCCTGTTGCTATCTCAGGTTGGGTCTCGACGATCGAGGCTTGTAGCCTTTCAACGCCGCTCTGCACCTCAGACTCTGATGCTTTTCTGATTACCACAACGTTATCATTTGAGCCTGTTTCTATAAGTGTCTTTCTCAGTCCTTCGGCAAGCATCAGCACTGCAGCAAATACGAATACAACCAATGCCATTCCTGATGCTGTTAGCACTGTAGTGATTCTTCGTGTCCAGAGATTTCGGAGGTTATAAGCAATGGGTATCTTCATTTATCCAATCCTTCTCAGGCCATCGGCAATGCGTATGTTAACGGCACGCCATGCAGGAAAAAGTGCTGCAACACATGCCACAACAAGAGCAGCTCCTATATCCATATAAATAGTCTCCGGCTCTACAATAAATACCGGGAAATAGGTGCTCAGTTCTTTCCCGAAGATCTTTGCAGCGGGAAAGGTGAGGAAAATACCCAGAGCAGCACCAACCATGGTGATAACAAGAGACTCACCGAAAATCAGCCCTGTGATGTGGAAACCTCCAAAGCCTAATGTCTTGAAAATGGCATATTCACCGATTCTCTCACGGGCTGTCATTGACATGGTGTTTGCAACAACCGCCATGATAATAAAAATGATCAAAAAAGAAACAAGCTGTATTGCGATAACAATCGCTTCTGTCATCGATATAAAACCTAAGGTGAAAGCCTTTTCGGTTTCTGTCAATGTCTCGGCAAGAGAATTCTTGAACATCCTGTCTATTTTTACGGCTGCCTCTGCTGCAATATTCGGGTTGGTTACCTCGATCATGTACCAGCCGACCTGGTCAGCCCGGAGCGGTGACGTCTTTTTCAGAGACTCATTGAGGTACTCCCAGTGAAAGACAAAGGCAGTCTCATCAACATTCTCGTCCCTCCCCCGGTAAATACCACGAAGGACAAAATCCCAGTTGCCAGAATAAATTGTTCCTTTCAGCGTGATGATATCACCGATCTTCCACCCATACCTTTCTGCAAGTTTACGGCCGGCCACTGCGGATTTTCTGTCCCGGAAGAAGACACTCTTCTGGTCAGGGGGAATGATGATTTCAGGGTATATCTTGAGGTACGTCTCTGGTTCAACCGCATAGTTTGCAAAGAAGTGTTTTTCGTCAATATATATACCGCCGAACCATGAGCCGTAGGAGACTTCTTTCACTCCTTCGACCTGACGTATCTTTTCTTTATACGAAAGCGGCAAGGGAAATACAAGTGAAATCGCATTTCTCGTAACAAGTCTGCTTGCTGACGATGCTTCAACACCTAAATACCATGTGCTAATCACGGTTCTCAAGAGACCGAAGGCAAGGATGGCAATAGCAACACCGAGAATGGTGAGAAAGGTTCGCAGTTTATGCCTGAATGCGTTTTTAAAAATCAGTTTGAGGATGTGCATTCAATACACCTTTGTCGAGATGCTTGATTACATGTGCCATTTTTGCGGCCCTCGGGTCATGGGTTACCATGATGATTGTTTTGCCGAGTTCATGTACAAGGCGTTCCATGAGTTCAAGAACATCATTTGCCGATACCCTATCGAGGTCACCTGTGGGTTCATCTGCCACGAGGATGGTCGGATCCGTGACAATAGCTCTTGCAATTGCAACACGCTGCTGCTGTCCTCCTGAGAGCTGGCCGGGATAATGGTCCATCCTGTCAGAGAGATTGACCACGCTCAGGGCTGTCTCTACATGAGTCCTGCGCTCTTTTTTTGAAAGCCCTGTTAAGAGCAGGGGCAGCTCAACGTTTTCAAAGGCGGTGAGCACCGGGATTAAATTATAAAACTGGAAGATAAACCCTACATTCATGGCACGCCATTGAGCAAGTTCAGTTTCAGAAAGGGAGGTGATGTCAACACCGCCGACCTGAATAATACCGCTGTCAACCTTATCTATTCCTGCGATCAGGTTTAAGAGGGTGGTCTTCCCCGATCCAGAGGGACCCATCAAGGCGAGAAACTCACCATCATCGATATCCAGTGAAATATCATTCAGAACCTGAATGACCTGATTACCCCTGAAGTATGACTTGCACAGATTTCTTATTACGACAATAGGGGGCCTGTTTCCCATTATTTCTCAGCGGTTTTAATCCTTGAGCCGTTCCTTATTTTATCGAGAGGTTTCATTACAACCCTGTCTCCTGCCTTTACCCCGCTCAGCACTTCGATCATTTCATTCAGTTGAGAGCCGGTCGTTATCGGAGTTTCAAATGCGCGATTCTCTTTGACGAGGAACACCACGTTCTTCCCATTGCGAGCTAAGACGGCTATCTTATGAACAGCAGTAAGTGGTTTCTGTTCATCACTTTTAACCGGTCTTGAGAGAAAGGCAACCTTTGCACTCATCTCCGGCAATATACGATTGTCTTTATCAATAAAACGAACCTTGACGAGTACTGTTGCTTTTGTGCGGTCGGCAGTCGGAACAATCATATGGATCAATCCCCGGAAACGGGTATCAGGTATGGCATCAAGCTGTATCTCGCAGGGCTGGTCAATCTTTACACGCTGGAGGTTTGATTCCGATACATCAACCTCTACCTGGAGGGAGTTCATATCAGCTACTGTCACCACTGCAGCTTTTGCATTTGCAGCAGCCCCTATCGGAGTGACAATGTCACCAATGTCGGCGTTTTTGGTTAAGACGACGGCATCAAAAGGAGCCCGGATCAAGGCATATTCCAGAGACACATCCGCTGCCTGAAGTGCAGCAGCACTTGCCTTAATTGCTGCCTCTGCCGCGGCAACTGCTGCAGCTGCCTTTTTATAACGGGCATCGGAAGCATCATATTCTGACTGTGCTATATACCCTTTGCTTAGTAGATCTTTATTTCTGTTGCGAGTAAGAGTGGCATCATACAGCTCAGCTCTTGCCTGGTCAAGATTAAACCGGGCTACATTCAGGTTGGCAGATGCCTGGTCCTTTGCAGCAACAGCGTCATCGCTTTCGAGGCGGGCAATGATCTGTCCTTCTTTCACACGGCTCCCCTCCTCTACTGCCAACGAAACAAGGCGCCCGGTGAGTTTGGATGCCACTGCAGCCTTCCTCTGGGCAACAACATAACCACTTGCGTTGAGCAGGGTAAAAGCCTGTGACGGATACACCTGCGTGACACTGGTAACCTCTACCTGGACAGCAGGTGTGAGAATACCCTGAGCATAGAGGATGACGACTACTCCTATAATGAGGAGAACCGCAATCAAATAGAAACGCCTTTTGCGTTTAAATGGCCGGGTGACTGTTGCAGACTTGTCTATCTTTAATTTTGAAAGGTCTTCATCTGCCATTACACTCTACTCCTATGAAAATAGGGTTGTCATTTCACTAATCTTATATTATACAAATTCTATTGCTACTTATTATGTTTATTAATGAAGCAGTAAAAAATTAAAAAGAGATAAAATCATAAACACAGATTTATATCAGGGTACATGAGAAATGTGTAAATCAAGATGTACTACTCATATCCCATTGGAAAACTTTCTTTGTAGAACTCAGGCAGCATGCCTTCTTCTGCAATTGCTCTCCCTGGAGTTGAAACTTTATTAGACCGTGCTACCAGCACAAAAACACCTGCAGGAGTCATAAAACCAATATCTACAATGAATTCTCTTTCAGGGCTGACATTTATATACCAGCTTCCTATCCTCTCATATACAGCCATATCAGAAGAGCTATTTGCATTCATACCATCAAATTCAATCCCTGTCGTATCATAGATCCTGAGAATAAGTGTACCTTTATGAATTGCAAGAGTATCTTCCTGCACTTCCCAGTAAGTAAACAGCTTTCCCGGATCAACAATCATGAGCGTGACACTATCCTCACCATATCCTTTGGGCAGTATCTCGGCAAGTCCTGGGGGATAGTAGGCCTTCTTGACAGGACGCAGTATCTTTTCAGGTTTTCTTTCAATCAATGGTGGTACTTTGACAGGTTTTTTAGGGTAAGCTTTTTTGGGTATAGGAACCTTTTTCGCTTTGCTCTCTTTTTCTGGTTTCTTAGTGATTTTTTCAGGTTTTTCTTCTTTCTTAATCTTAACCTCTTTCTTCTTTATAACAACCTTTTTTACTTTCTTTTTTGGTTTCTTCTCTATTTTTGCAGTAACCTTTTTTACTTGCTCCTTTGGTTTTTTCTCTATCTTTATAACAATTTTCTTGGCTACTTTCTTTGGTTTTTCTTTTATCTTAACCTTAACCTTAGCCTTAACCTTAACCTTTTCTTTCTCTGTTTTCTCAGTAATTTTTTTCCTTGCGACTTTCTTTGTGGTTTTGAGGGGAGCTTTTTTCTTCTCTGTTTTTGCTTTGACCTTTTTTACCTCTTTACTTTTTTGAGCAGGTTTAAGGGTTGTTTTTGGTGTTTTCTTTTTAGATTTTTTCTCGGTTGCTTTTTCTTTTATTTTTACCATTGTCTTTTTTGCAGTTGCCTTCTTTTTCATAGCCCCCTCCTTTGAGCATATATTTTACCTTAATCTATAATAAAAGTGAAAAGTTAAAAGTTGAAAGTGAAAGTTATGTCACTTTTTTGAAACTCATAACTCATAACTCATAACTTTTAACTTATCACTTTTATCAGTGAGCTTCCGCCCAATTCTTCCCATAATTGATATCCACTCTCACAGGTACGGAAAGTGCAGTGACTCCCTCCATCTCTTTTTTCACAATATCTTTTACTATTTCGAGTTCTTGTGCGGGAATCTCAAATAAAAGTTCATCATGAACCTGCAGAATCATCCTTGTTTTGAGACCCTTTTCTTGAAACCTCTTCCTGATATTGATCATCGCAATCTTAATAATATCTGCTGCCGTACCCTGTATAGGTGAGTTTATAGCGAGTCGTTCACCCTGCTGTCGTATAGTTGCGTTCTGGTTTTTGAGTTCCGGGATAGCACGTCTTCTCCCGAAGAGTGTTGTCACAAAACCCTTCTTTCTTGCTTCATCGATGGTAATTTCTATATACCTCTTGACCCCAGGGTGCCTATGAAAGTACTGCTCTATATATGTCTTTGCCTCATCTCTTGTGATGCTCAGTGCTTCTGATAACCCGAATGGTGATATGCCATAAATAACTCCGAAGTTCACTGTTTTTGCAATTCTTCTTATATCAGGATTGACCTTGTCTATCGGGAGACTAAAGATTTCAGATGCTGTCCTTGAATGGATGTCGATGTTATTCCTGAAGGCGTTGATGAGACCTTCGTCGTCACTCAAGTGTGCAAGGATTCTCAATTCAATCTGTGAATAATCTGCTGAAAGCAGAAGACAACCTTTTTCAGCGATAAATGCCTCTCGTATGCGTTTTCCCCATTCACCTCTAATCGGAATATTTTGTAAGTTTGGGTCACTGCTGCTCAGTCTCCCAGTGGCTGTTGCTGTCTGATTGAATGAGGTATGAATGCGTCCTGATTCTGGATTGACAAGAGTTGGAAGTACATCAATATAGGTCGTCTTCAGTTTGCTCAGACTTCTGTAGTTCAGTATCTCCCGGGGAAGTTCATGGGATGCTGCGAGTTCCTCAAGTACACCCATTTCTGTAGAAAATCCGGTTTTTGTCTTTTTACGTGGTTGAAATCCGAGACTATGAAATAAGACCCTGCTCAGTTGTTTCGGTGAATTGATATTGAATTCTTCTCCAGCGAGAAAATAAATCCTCCTCTGAATTCCGTCAAGATCTTTTTCAAGCTCTTTTGAGAGGTCATTCAGTTTATCTGTATCTATTTTCAGTCCAGTTTCTTCCATGTCAGCAAGCACATGAATAAGCGGCATCTCGACATCAAAATAAATCTTCTCAAGATAATCTTCCCTTAATTGACTGAATAAAATTTCTTTTAATTCAAAACTGAGACCTGCATTCTCTGTAGCATAGTGTGCTGCATCATCTATGGGAATCTTCGAAAATGAATCCTCCTTGCCGAGGATCTCTGTGATGGTCTTTTTTCTTTTTGATAAATAGTCGAGCGCAACTTCCTCAAGCCGGTGATTTGGTTTATTTGTATTAATGAGGTAAGACGCAATCATTGTGTCAAAGAGAGTTCCTTCAACAGAAATACCCTCTTTTCTTAACATCATTATGTCATATTTGATATTGTGTCCTATCTTTGATACTTTTTCATCTCTAAGAAATGATGAAAGCATTCCTAATACATCATTCTTATTTATCTGAGCAGGCACCTCTGGATACGAATGGGAAACAGGGATATAAAATGCTCGTCCTTTTTCTGTACATAATGCAAGACCAACAATGCGTTCAGTTACAGGGTTACTCCCTCCTCCGGAGGCTCTGCCTGAGGCAGATGCCACGATGTGAATGGCGAACGCATCTTTTATGAGAGACGCTATTTCTTTTAGCCTCTCAGGAGAAAAGATTATTTCGTAGTTTCTCTCGCTGGATATCTCTGCAGGGATGAGTTTCATAAGACTTCCGAATTCAAATTCCCTGAATAGTGAAAGGAGAACAGGCCAATCAGGCTCTTTTAATCTGAATTCTTCCGTGTCAATAGTGAGCGGCACCGATGTATCAATGGTTGCAAGTCTCTGACTCAACCTTATCATGTCGGTATTTTCAGCAATGAGCTTCTTCAGCTTTTCTTTCTTTATCAGTTCTGTATTCCCAAGTAACTCTTCGAGACTTCCGGCACCTGAAAGAAGCTCCTTCGCAGTCTTCTCACCTATACCTTTAATCCCGGGTATATTATCAACCGCATCTCCTGCAAGGGCCATGAACTCGGTAATCCTTTCTGGCCCAACACCAAATCTTTCTGTCACATATTCTTCATCAAGGATTCTTTCTTTCATCGGGTCATATACCTTGATGCCTTTCCCCACAAGCTGGAGCATATCTTTATCCGAAGTAACGATAAATACATCCTTCCCTTCAGATACCGCTGCCTTTGCCACAGTGCCGATAATATCATCTGCCTCATACCCGGGCATCTCAAACATCTTTATATTAAAGGCAGAAATAATTTTTCTTATCAGGGGCATTTGCTCCACGAGACCTTGTGGTGTTTCAGGTCGGTGTGCCTTGTACTCTTCAAAGATTATATGTCTCTTTGTCGGGACAGGTGAATCAAAAGATACTGCAATGCCATCAGGTTTTTTTTCACGAATGATTTTAAGGAGTGTGTTTGTAAAACCATAGATAGCATTGGTCGGAAGTCCTTTTGATGTGGCAAGACTTTTTATTGCATAATACGCTCGATAAGCGTACGAGTTTCCATCAATGAGATAAATAGTCATGGTGTTTGACAAAGTTCCGTTATTATTTTACATTAAATGAAACATTCAAGGAGGCAAAATTGCTTCATACAGTAGAAGACATCAGTTCAACAAAGAAGCGTCTCAGAATCGAGATACCATCAGATGCAATCGAAAATGAAATAAAGGATACTTTTGAAAAATTAAGACAGAAAACCAAACTTCCGGGATTTAGAACTGGCAAGGCTCCTATGAACCTCATAGAAAAACGCTTCGGCAAAGAAGTGGAGGCAGAAGTACTCGAGAAGGTTATCCCTGACTTCTACAAACGGGCTTTAAAAGAAGCTGAACTCATACCTGTTACCACGCCTGTATTTGATGAA
>JAOUJR010000276.1 GCA_029883145.1 Nitrospirota bacterium | reverse complement strand
TCTTCATAAGAAGCAAATAGTTCATGCTGTATGTCTCTTTCGATTGAAGCAATCCAGTTTCTGTTCCCCTGAATCGTATTTATTTCTCCATTATGTGAAAGGACTCTGAAGGGCTGTGCCAGTGTCCAGTCAGGAGAGGTATTCGTTGAAAACCTCTGATGAAAGATACAAAAAGCAGATTCAAAATCTTCGGCTGTAAGATCAGGATAAAACCTGTCAAGCTGTGGTGCAACGAGCAAACCCTTGTATATGATAGTTTTTGATGACAGGGAAGGAATATAGACATGAGTACCAAATTTCTTCTCAATTTCCCTCCTTGCAAGATAAAGTGTGAGTTCCCTTTTTCCCTGTTCAATCTCCTCGGTATTTATTAATAGCTGTTTTATTTGCGGCTTTGTTGAGAGGGCTGATTCTCCAAGGGCATTATCATTGGTAGGAACATTCCTCCAGCCTATTATTTTGAATCCGTATTTCTTTACACTGAATTCGATTTCTGGCTCAAGACTTTTGTAGAGGAAAAAAAAGCCTACGGCAAGGTTATCTCTGTGTGAAAGTTCATACCCTGATTTTTCTATCTCTTTACTAAAAAATTTTCCGGGTATCTGGATAAGGATACCTGCACCGTCCCCGGTCTTTCCATCAGCACCAACAGCACCCCTATGGGTAAGGTTTTTAACAGCCTCGATTCCCCATTTCACTATCTCGTAGCTCTTTATACCATTGACGTTGCATACAAAACCAACTCCACAAGAACCTGAATGATGGGATAACAATTTTATAAAACCTTTCTCTCCTGATATGAAGAATTGAATACTCCTGAAACCAGAACTTTATCATCAAAATGCTGTTCTTTTATACCCTTCAACCCTGTCTTTAAAAACCAGCTTTTTATCTCCTCAGGTGAGTAGCATCTTCCGCCTTCTGTGCCAATGAGCATATTCACTGAAAAAAGAGCACTCTGGACAGGGTGTGTTCTGTCTTTTGAGATATAAAATTCCTGAATAACTATCCTTCCGCCATTGTTTAATGCCTTCTTGCACTTTTTCAGTATCTGAAGATTATCCTTTGCCGAATAAGCATGAAATATCTGACTGATAAAGATGAGGTCATACCCCTTACCGATATCATCAGTGACAAAGTCACCTTGAATGAAATTGATACCTTTTATCTTTTCTTTCTCAACGACCCCCTTTGCAATCTCAATGGTCTCAGGGAAATCAAAAAGTGTGACATTCACACCCTTTTTTGCTAACTCAATCGAATATGTCCCTGGTCCTCCTCCCAGATCAAGAGCTGTCTTCACTTCTTTAACTCCAATTATCTTTATCACATCTTTTACAATTAATGATGCAAGGTTGTGCATACCTAAAATGAAGGACTCAAGATCACGCGCCACACGATGAGGTTTCCCTGTCTTTACAACTTCATCAAGTCCTGACCAGTTTTTCCACAAATTATCTGCATGTCTGATAATGTCGCCCTGGTAGTACGGTTTCCCGGAGACAAGAAATTGTGAAGCTATTTGTGTATTTTTATATCTGCCTCTCTGTTTTTTTATAAGGCCAAGACCAGTAAGTGCATCGAGCAAAATCTCTTTTGCCCGTAAATCTATGTTGAGTTTTTTAGAGATTGTCTGAGATGATTGAGGTTTTATTAAATAGTCGAATATCCTGAAATTATTCGCGGTAAGAAGAACCCTTGAAGCCCTGAATGCACCCCATATTTTCCTTAATTCATTAACCTGCTCATCCCTCTTTGACATTTTTATCCTCCATTTCTCTTAACTGGGTATCGGTTAAGCTCTTAAAACAAAACCTTTTCTCAAGCAGATAATGAATAACGTTACATTTTAAAGTTAGTTATTTATCTTGATGATTAAAAAAATAATTAGAGCAAGGCTGATAAAAGCTATAACCCACATGCAATGGTTTTTATATAATTTGGTACAGTTTCTTGCTTTTTAAAGCCCTTTCCATGAACAAGATATCCAACAATGTAATAAAAATCCAGATACAATTCTAAAATGACATCCATACTAAACCTTATTCATTATTTTTATCATTATCCGAGCCAAGAAGTCTTAATGCTCTCGGTGTCTGGTCTATCTGTTCAAGGATTGGTATCTCCTCAGCACCTGTCACACCGAGTTCTTTAAATTTTCTTACAGTAGGCAACACCCTTAACTCCATAGAGCCAACTGCCTTATTGTATGCTCCGATAGCCTTTTCAATTGCAGAACCTATATCATCAAAATGTTTCAGTAATGTGCTCATTCTTTCATAGAGCTCCTTACCCAGCATACTTATCTCCTGAGCATTCTTCGTCACCTGCTCCTGCCTCCAGACATGTGCAACTGAACCTAAGATGGCAATAAAAGTAGCAGGTGAGGCTAATATTACTTTTTTAACAAATCCTTCTTCCATCAGTTTTTCGTCAAATTCAAGGGCAGCACTAAAGAAAGATTCTCCCGGGATAAATAACACAACATAATCAGGTGCTTTTTCAAACTGATCCCAATAAGATTTTGAGCTGAGACTATTTAAATGGGCTCTGATTTGTTGTGCATGCCGTTTCATAGCAAGTTTACGCTCTTCTTCTGTTAAAGCAGCGATAGCATCAAGATATGCATCCAGCGATACCTTTGCATCAACCACAATTTCACGTTCCATTGGAAGGTGTATTATCATGTCTGGACGAAGGCGCCCTGTTTCAGTCCCAACTGAGACTTGCTCAGAAAAGTCACAGTGTGCTGACATACCTACAAGTTCAACAGCACGTTTTAATGTAATCTCACCCCACCTCCCACGTACCTGAGGGTTTCGCAACGCTGTAACAAGGTTTGTTGTTTCTTTCTGGAGTTGTTGGTGTGTTGAGGCAAGTGTCTTGAGTTGCTCCTCAAGGCTTCCGTAAGCCTTATGTCTGCTTTCTTCTATTGCTCTGATCTGTTCATCATATCGTTTTAACATCTCATGCAACGGTTTTATCATTCCATCCATTGCAGCCTGATGCTCTCCGAGTTTCCCTTTTGTATCTGTCACCACTTTGCCAAGATGTTCGGAAGCAAGGCGGAGAAAGTCTTCACTGCTGCTCTTGAGTGCTGCGGATGAAAGGGCATTAAACGTGTCAGTCATCTCTGTCTTCATTGCATCAAGGAGAGATTTTTGTTCTTCAAGATTTTTCTGGGATTCTTCAAGCCTTGTGAAGGCTTCAACCTTAGATTGCCTTTCAGCATCAAGCTCGCTCCTCATTTGATTGAGATCAGAGTCCCTCTGTTGAATTTGTTG
>JAOUJR010000275.1 GCA_029883145.1 Nitrospirota bacterium | reverse complement strand
AGAGTCTCCTGCAAAGGCAAAAACCCTTTATAAGATACTCGGGCAGGGATTTGTAGTAAAGGCATCTATCGGTCATGTAAAAGACCTTCCAGAAAAAGAGCTTGGAGTTGATGTTGAACATAATTTTATGCCTTCTTATGTAGTAATCCCGGGAAAAGAAAAAATAATTAAAGAACTGAAGAAGGCATCAAAAGAGGCAGAAAAGGTATTTCTCGCTCCTGACCCTGACAGGGAAGGCGAGGCAATTGCGTGGCATATTGCTTATGAAATATCGGAGAAAAAATCTCAAACTGTAAATGAGAAGATTTACAGGATAATTTTTAATGAGATAACAGAGCGGGCAGTAAGAGAAGCAATTAAAAAACCGGAAAAGATAGATATGAACAAAGTTGATGCCCAACAAGCCAGAAGGATACTTGACAGACTTGTTGGTTACAGACTCAGTCCACTTCTCTGGAGGAAAGTAAGGAGGGGCCTCAGTGCAGGGAGAGTTCAGTCAGTTTCAGTACGGCTTATTGTAGAAAGAGAGCGTGAGATAGAGGCATTCACACCTGAAGAATACTGGAGTATAAGTGCAGAGTTTGAAGGATCTCAACCTCCTCAGTTCCGGGCAAGGCTCTTTAAAATAAGTCAACAGCCGAAAACAGACAGTAAATTTCTTATTCCAGATGGAGAGACTGCAAATGCAATAATTGCTGATTTGAAGGATAAAGAGTTTCTGCTGAGTAAGATAGAGCGCAAACAAAAAAGGAGGATGCCCTATCCCCCGTTTATCACGAGCACATTGCAACAGGAAGCAGCAAGAAAACTAAGGTTCCCGGCAAAAAAGACAATGATGGTAGCGCAACAGCTTTATGAGGGTATAGAACTTAATGAAGAAGGTGCAGTAGGACTCATTACCTATATGAGAACAGATTCGCACAGGGTAGCATCAGAGGCTCAAGAGTGGGCAAGGAAGTTCATTGAGAATGTGTATGGGAAAGAATTTGTGCCTGAAAAACCACCTGTGTATAAGAGCAAGGCATCGGTACAGGATGCGCATGAAGCAATAAGGCCAACATATCATGATAAAAGGCCAGAGGGAGTAAAGCAGTTTCTTTCAAAGGACCAGTATGCACTTTATAAACTGATATGGGATCGTTTTATATCAAGCCAGATGGCACCTGCACAACTTGAGCAAACGACATTTACGATTAACAGCTTGCAAGCTGGCCAGCCTGTTAGCTTGTATGAATTCAGGGCATCAGGTACAGTGGTGAAGTTTAAGGGTTTTATGGCTTTGTATATAGAAAGCAGAGACAACGGTGGAGAAGAAGAAGGCGAAATGCTCCCTGCGTTAAAAGAAGGGGAAACATTAAGACTTCTCAATTTACAACCAGGACAGCATTTTACACAGCCGCCACCACATTATACAGAAGCAACACTTATCAAGGCACTTGAAGAAAAAGGGATAGGGAGACCGAGCACCTATGCAGCAATCCTATCCACAATTCAGGAGAGGAAATATGTTCATAAGACTGAAGGCAAGTTTTCCCCTACCGAACTCGGTATAGTGGTGAATGATTACCTCGTTGAAAGATTTCCTGAACTTATTGATATAGGGTTTACTGCAAAGATGGAGGACGAACTTGACCGTATAGAAGAGGGGAAGATGAAATGGGTAAAGGTTATAAAAGAATTTTATAACCCCTTCAGCCATGACCTCACAGAGGCGATAAAAACTACAGGCAGGGTAAAGCCAAAGGATATACCAACCGAGACGGTATGTGAGAACTGTGGACTTCCGATGGTCATCAGGTGGGGAAGGCACGGAAGGTTTTTGGCATGCACAGGGTTCCCAAAATGTAAAAACACGAGACCTATCAAGACAGAATCTGCGGAACACAAAACACATGACATAGAAAAAATTACGCAGCTCACAGAGGAAAAGTGCGGGAAATGCGGTGCTCCGATGGTGCTCAAATCAGGGAGATATGGTAATTTCCTTGCCTGTTCAAAGTATCCTGAATGCAAAAATACAAAACCTCTTTCAACAGGAATAAAATGTCCAAAGGACGGAGGAGATATTGTGGAAAGACGTTCAAGAAAAGGGAAACCATTCTACAGCTGCAGCAACTATCCCAAATGTAAATTTGCGACATGGTATAAACCTGTGCCTGATAAATGTCCCAAATGCGGGGCTGACTTCCTTCTTGAAAAGCGAGATAAAGCAGGAAATGTAACATCTTTCTGTCATAAAAAAGAATGCGGGTATAAAGAAACTGAAAAAGCACCTTCAGAAGAAGCTGTATGAGACTTTTATCATAGGGATTGGCGGTGCCCATAGCGGTGCTGGAAAGACTGCGTATGCTTCATTGATTCTCAAAAGGCTTAAAGGTTGGGGTGCAATAAAATATACAAAAACCTCTCTCTACAGCTCCATAACAGATGATGTAAAGATTCTTTCAGAGAAAGGGAAGGATACAAAAAGGTTATTGGACTCTGGTGCTGAAAGGGTACTATGGGTTCAATCACCCTACTCCGAACTGGGGGAGATTCTGCCAATAGCAGTAGAAAGGCTCTCTGATCTCAAGGGAATCATTGTTGAGGGTAATAGTGCAATTGAGTTTTTAAAGCCTGATGTGGTGATATTCATATCAGAAGCTGAGGCAGGAAGATCTAAGAAAAGTGCAGAAAGAATTCTTCAAATGGCAGATGTTGTTATTTTTGAGAAAGAAGTACCTTCTAAAACACCTGAAAAAGCAAAAAGATTTCGTACCGATGATGTGGAAGGATTTTTAAACTTTATGGCAGGATTGCTCTCTCTTTAATCACAAGGCCATTTTAACCGGATAATGCGGACATTGCTCAAAAATTTATTTAACTCGATGAATTATCGAGCCAGTCCAATTGAGTTTTTAAAGCCTGATGTTTTAAAATCCATATTACTTAAAAAAATTCCTAAGTTTCCAGAGATTTTAAGATTAACACGTATCTTTATATTGAAATGAAAGACAAGGTATTGGAAGAAATTAAGAAAAAGACGATTAACGGTAAACTTCCGTGCTCTGTCGCACGGATGATTGCGGAGGAGCTTGATGTCCCTTACAAAACCGTTGGTGAGGCTGCTGACAAGCTTAAAGTGAAGATTACCAGTTGTCAGCTCGGCTGTTTCTAATGGGAACAATCCTTTTTGAACTCGCGCTGATATTCTATTTTATTGCAACGATTGTCAGTATCATAGAACTTTTCAAGGATACAAAAATCACCTCAAAAATCATCCTTTCACTGGCCGGCATCGGGTTTGTCTTT
>JAOUJR010000274.1 GCA_029883145.1 Nitrospirota bacterium | reverse complement strand
TCGGTTGCTTTTCCGCGGGCTGTTGTTATGGGAAACCTGTTGAAGGTCTTCCATGGGCGGTCACCTTTACAGACCCTGAATCCCTCGCAAGACTCGGTATCCCACTGCATCCCACACAACTCTATGAGTCTTTAGGCGAGTTTATAAATTTTTTTATACTCATAACTCTGAGAAGGTATAAGTCTTTTAACGGTCAACTCTTCTTCACCTACCTGCTCCTTTATTCTGTCCTGAGGTTCATCGTCGAATTCTTCAGGGGCGATGTTGATCGGGGATTGATCGCCTCTTCTATCTCAATCCCTCAGGGTATCAGCATCCTGCTGTTTCTGGGTGCTGTAGTGGGGCTTCTTGTTTTAAAACGAAAAGGGAGTAAAACACTATGATTGTAAAGTGTTTGGCTCCCTCTATGAATCTCTTTATCAGATGATTCTCACTGATTAGCTAACTGAGATGTTTGTTAATCAGCTTTGTCATCTCGAACATTGAAACTTGCTTTTTACCTCCGAATACTGCCTTCAGGTTGGCATCAGCATTTATATTTCTCTTGTTTACACTATCTTGAAGCTTATTTTTCTTAATATATGCCCATAGTTTTTTGGTAATTTCTGTTCTTGGAAGTGGCTTACTCCCAACAACTTTTGCCAATTCCTCACTAATCTTCATGGGTTTCATGAATGCAGGATTTGGCTTTCTCTTCTTCTTGACAACCTTCTTCTTGGGGGTCTTCTTTGCAACTTTTGTCTTGGTAACTTTCTTCTTTACCATTTCGATCTCCTCCTTTTTAAAGGTTATTATATATTCATTACGTCTTTTTATCTACTGATAATAAATTGCCATCTTTTGAATAATTTTTCAATTATTTTTTACAAGGAGTTGTTTCATTCACCTGGAATCTACACCATTTTGATTATTATTGGAAGTGCGAACTACAGAGTTTTAATGCAGTGTACATCCCCAAGGAAACCGCTCTAATCTGCTCTACCGACTAAGCGCGTCGTCCCGATGAAAATAACAAACCACCCAATCAGGAAGGCCAGCAGATTTAGAGCCGGCCACAAAAAGGCAGACCATCTCGATGTAAACTGACGCCGAGCACCAGCAACTGAGCAATTAAAATTCAGTTTTGGGGTATTATTCAGTTTAATCTAATATTTCAAGAACACACCGCTTGTTGAGCTTAGCACCTGCAGCACTCAGTATTGTTCTCATTGCTCGCGCTGTATTTCCCTGCTTTCCGATAACCTTCCCAATATCACTTGTCGCAACACGCAATTCAAAAATAGCGGTTCTTTCTCCGTCTACCTGGGCCACTGCAACCTCCTCCGGCTTATCTACCAGAGACCTCGCCATTAGTTCAATAAGTGCTTTCATATTCACCTCCATAAGCATTTGGGCTGTTTTTTTACAGACCCGAAATTTTCAAAAGTTTCTTCACAACAATCATTGAGTTTATCTTAATGCCTTCCTTGCTTTTCTTCCTTGCCTCTCTTCGTTTGCGTTTTTCCTTTTCAGAAGGCTTCTCACAAGATTTCCCAATGACTATCTCCTGCCTCTCCCTGTACCCATACCACCACCGTAGCCACCCCTTCTATCATCAAAGCTACGCCGCTTTTGTTGGGGTCTCGCCTCAGCTACAGTAAGTGATTTCCCCATGAAATCTTTACCATTAAGGGTTGCAATTGCTTTTTTTGCATCGTTTTCATCTACCATCTCAATAAAGCAAAACCCTCTGGACCGTTCCGTGAACTGATCCTTAATTATTTTTAATGATTCAATCTCTCCATACTCTGAGAAAAGATCCCTTAAATCTTGTTCTGTAGCGCTGTATGGAATATTTCCAACATACATTTTCCTCATTATTCAACCTCCTCTTTTGTTAATAAAAACTCTGATCTTTCAAAATTCTCGGATACTTTTACATCCTTAGTTATAAATATTAGACCCCCTTATCATTCTTTGTTTATCTTTGTTTCTGGTTCTACACCACCACAATATCTTTTTAAAAACTCTTCTTTGCTCATCTTATGTCCCAAACATAAACCAGAAACGTCCATCCTGTCACATCTCAATGTTTGATAATGTCCATTTAATCTTATAGCTTGAGAATGAAACATCATACTATTACATCCTCCATGATTTAAATAACGGACATGAGGCAGGATGATAGATTTACCTATACGATATGTTTTCATATACTTTTTAATCTCATATGTGTATTGACTTATATAAAGTGGTAAAAAAGTGCTTCCTTACATATGAAAATTTAAATGTTTGTTAAGTGGGGATACTGCTAAAAGGTGAGTATTGAGAAAAGAAATTTATTTATCAGTTTCCCTGTTTGACTATTTTCTTTCTTCCTCTGTTACTTATCATAACACATTATCTTATCTTTATTTTCTTAAATAGACATTGCTTATTGATTTCCATTCGTAATGTTGCATAGTGAGAAGAATTCTGATGTTGAGGATTACAGGAAGTAAATGAGCGAAGAGGTCTCTCGTCTTAGCCAAAACCTACTTTGCGCATAACACCTCCTACTTAACATTTATGGTATAACGTCTGAATGAATGGGTTTTATCCATTCATATGGAAGGCAGGAGGACTTCGTTTTCACCTGGGCCTTAGAGCCCTTTTTGTAGTCTGTTCCCTGCCTCCCCAAACTATAATAGGTTGATTGGGTCTGAGAACCCTCGTCACGATGGAGGTTTAGTTTGGGAGGCTTTCCTGTCTTCTCTAATACAGTTTACAAGGAGGTGTTGCTTTGTTAGCTCTGTTTATTGGTACCGATGTATCCAAGGATTTCTCAACAGCTCAAGCATTAGATAGTGATGGCAATAAGCGTTTCTATCTTGAGTTTGCAATGACTGCTGATGGATTCTCTAAACTATTCAATGTGATAACATCTCACTGTGAAGACCTCGCTCAGGTAACTGTTGCTATGGAGTCTACGGGTTACTACCACATAAACCTTTTCTCCTTTCTTACCCACAAAGGAATTCGCTGTGTTATTATCAATCCTCTTCTGACTGCTAATTTTGCCAGGCTCTCGCTGAGGAAAACCAAGACCGATAAGAAAGACGCTCTGACAATTGCACAGTTCCTTCTGGTACATAAAAACTCTCTCTTGAAAGCAGACCTCTCACCGGATATGCAGGATCTCAAGGATCTTGCACGAGAGCATGAATCCCTTACGAACCTTATTGCCGGGATAAAAAATGATATTAGGAGGATGCTGCAGATTACGTTCCCTGAGCTTGAATCTATCTGCAATATCTTCTCTGAGACACTACTTGAGTTTCT
>JAOUJR010000428.1 GCA_029883145.1 Nitrospirota bacterium | reverse complement strand
TCCAACAAGTGTTCTTGTCACAGGCTTTGATATCATCTTTTTCTGGGTAGCACGGATGATAATGATGGGACTTAAATTTATGGGTGATGTACCTTTCCGGCATGTTTATATACATGCACTTGTCAGAGATATCAGAGGTCAGAAGATGTCTAAATCAAGGGGCAATGTTGTTGATCCTCTCAAGATGATGGACAGATATGGAACAGATGCCTTCAGATTTACACTTGCTGCTTTTGCTGCTCAGGGACGTGATATAAAGTTTTCAGAAGACAGGGTTGAAGGGTACAGACATTTTGTGAATAAGCTCTGGAACGCGGCAAGATTTATTCTCATGAATTATGAATCTCACGCTCCAAACTTTAAACCGGATTCCCCGATTTTAATTTCTCACTCATTACTTTCACGAAGATGGATAATGAGCAGGCTTGCAGCTACTGCAGATGAAATGAACAGGGCACTTGCAGAATGCCGGTTTAATGATGCTGCAAACAGTATCTACCAGTTTATGTGGCATGAGTTCTGCGATTGGTATATAGAGATGGCAAAACCTGAACTCCAGAATCAGAGTGTTAAAAACAGCACTATGCAGTGCCTCCTTTCTACTCTTGATTTGTCCTTGAGGCTGCTCCATCCTTTTATGCCTTATGTGACAGAAGAAATATGGCAGAAGATACCCCATGTGAATAGTAAAAAAGAAAAAGTTGCAGAGAGTATCATGATTTCTCATTACCCGGGAAATCTTCCAAGGGACCATAAAGCAGAAGAAGAAATGTCCTATGTGATGGATGCGATCACAGGGGTTAGGACTATACGGGGAGAACTAAACGTCCCGCCATCCGTGAAACTGAATGTATCCATAAAGACTCACTCTCAGACAATAGAGAAGATATTGAATGAAAATGTGCACTATATCAAAGTGATTGCGAATATTGCAGAACTTGAGATTGGTATGAATGTGAAAAAACCAGGAGGCTCTGCAACTTTTGTGAAGAGTTCCATGGAAATATATGTACTTCTCAAAGGAATATTAAATGTTGAAGCAGAAGTCGTGAGACTTAAAAAAGACGAAACAGAGGTTGAGCGGACAATCATTTTACTGAACAAGAAACTTGTCAATGAGGACTTTTTACAGCGGGCGCCCAGAGAAGTTATTGAGAAAGAAAAGGTAAAATATGAGGAGATGAGATTAAAAAGGGAGAGGATTGTGAAAAGTATCGAAAAACTCAAAGAGGTAGGAGGTGAGAAATGATGCACAAGGAAGAAATAGAGCATAAAAAAGGCGACGTTGAATTTATCGAAGGAGAGTTTATTAATATAAAACAGAGTTCCATAAGAGCTGTCGAGGGTGGACATATAGAACTCCAGCAGGTATGCGCACTGAGTATAGATGCTGAGAAGGCAGACGTGACACAGGGGGCTTCTGTCATACTCAGGGGGAACGATATCACTCTCAATCAGGGTATAAGTGCGGTTACTGCTGGTGACAATGTATCTATGAATTTTTCATTTTCGCCTATGACAATTTCAAGAGAACAGACAATGGTGAACAGGTCTGCTGTGGGCATTATGGCTTCGAGAAATATTAAGTCAGAAAGTACTTCATCACTGTTAGTTTTAGCCAGTAAAATCGAGGGAAATGTCACAACCCTTCTTGACTGGCGTTCTGCACTTGCTTTTGGTGCGGTGTTAGGGGGGACATTGGGATTCGTTTCTTTGTTATTCAAAAGGAGGTAAGATGGAGATACCACCGAGTGTGGTTGAACTCATTCACCGTGCCCTTGAAGAAGACATAGGCTATGGTGATATTACCACTTCACTCCTGATACCTGAAGAGAGTGAATCAAGAGCCCTCTATATTGCCAAAGGGAATTTTGTCCTTGCCGGACTTCCTTTTGCAAAAGAAGTTTTCCGGATTTTAGATCCTTCTATGAGTTTCAAGATGTTTTATAGTGACGGTGACAAGGTCAGAAAAGGAGAAGTATTCGCCGAGGTTTTCGGAAAGACGAGAGCTATTCTTGAAGGAGAAAGAGTAAGTCTTAATATAGTGCAGAGACTCTCAGGGATTGCA
>JAOUJR010000273.1 GCA_029883145.1 Nitrospirota bacterium | reverse complement strand
AGAGAATAAGAAATTCATCGAAGCATTAAAGAAAGTGAAAGGTAAAAAGTAGAATGAGTACATCTCTAAAGACAGGACATAACCCTTTCGCTCATTCTCGGTCGTATCGACCTCCGAGGTGAATTCCGATGAATCGGAATTCAAAACCGCTCAAGGGTAATATCCTGTCTTTAAGGATCTATTACGCTTACTTATAAATACAGAATTTAGTGGAGGAATAAATGGACATTATTGTTTTAAGACCAAACGCAACTGAAGAAGACCTGAAACGTCTTGTAAAGAAAATTGAAGGCCATGGTCTGCAGGTAAACATCTCAAAAGGCACTGAAAGAACGATCATCGGGGTCATCGGTGACACCTCAAAGATATCAGAGGAAGAAGAAGATGCGATAAGAGTAATGCGCGGGATTGAGAATGTCATGAGAATTCTCAAACCTTACAAGCTTGCAAGCAGGGAGTTCAAGGCATCGGACACAATTATCAAAGTGCGGGGAAAAGCGATCGGAGGCAAGAAAATTCAGGTGATCGCAGGGCCCTGTGCTGTAGAGAACAAGGCGATGCTTATGAATATCGCGGAAAAGATTAAAGATGCAGGTGCCTCGTTTCTAAGGGGAGGTGCATTCAAACCGCGGACTTCACCCTATTCATTCCAGGGCCTTGGTGAAGAAGGACTCAAATACCTATCAGAGGCAAGAGAAAAGACAGGGCTTCCGGTTGTTTCAGAGTTAATGGACCCGAGAGAGATAGAGGTTATTTTGAAATATTCTGATATAGTTCAAATCGGTGCAAGGAATATGCAGAACTTCAAACTCCTTCTTGAGGTTGGTACATGCAACAAACCGGTCCTGCTGAAAAGAGGGTTATCGGCAACCATAAAAGAATGGCTCATGGCTGCCGAGTACATCATGTCAAAAGGTAATCAAAATGTAATCCTCTGCGAGAGAGGTATAAGGACCTTCGAGACTGCAACAAGGAACACTCTTGACCTCAGCGCAGTACCGATACTGAAGCAACTTACCCATCTCCCTGTAATTGTGGATCCAAGCCATGGAGTAGGTAAATGGGACCTTGTTGCACCTATGTCAAAGGCTGCTGTCGCTGCAGGCGCAGATGGACTCATGATCGAGGTTCACACAAATCCGGAAGAGGCAATGTCTGATGGGGAGCAGTCATTAAAACCATCTGCCTTTAAAAAATTAATGGAAGAATTAAAACCAATAGCTATTGCTGTAGGAAGGGAATTCTAACAGTGAAGAGTGATGGGAATAAGTGACGGGTAAACTGTTCAATAAAATTACCATACTTGGTGTTGGTCTGATCGGTGCATCGTTTGCACTTGCCATGAAACAATATGGATTGTGCCATGAAGTAGTAGGCTGTGGGAGAAGAAAGGAAAATCTGCAAAAGGCAAAAGAGAAGACAATCATCGACTCATTCGAGCTTGATCCAGCTAAAGCATGTGATGATTCAGACCTTATCCTTTTTGCAACTCCTGTTGGAAGCTTTATTGATATCGGGAAAAGAATACGTAGTTCTTTAAAAAGAGGTGCCATTGTTACCGATGCTGGAAGTGTGAAGGGCAAACTTGTATTTGATATGGAAGCACTCATGCCTGACGGTATATATTTTGTAGGTGTACATCCAATTGCGGGGAGTGACCGTTCGGGAATTGATACTGCAACAGCATATATCTTTAAAGATGCAAAGTGCATTATTACCCCAACAGAGAAGACAGACAGGGACACCCTCGAAAGAATTATTCAGATCTGGAAAACGTTCGGCTCTAATGTAGAATTGATTAATCCTTATGAGCACGACAGGATATTTGCAACTGTAAGCCACCTGCCTCATTTACTCGCTTATGCAATAATGAATACCGTAGCAGATATAGATAGTTCATATCTGAAACTCTGCGGACAGGGTTTTATAGATACCACCCGTATCGCATCAAGTTCTCCTGAACTATGGCGGGATATATGTATTCTCAACAGGGAGAATCTTCTCGATTATATTCACATTTTTCAAAAAAACCTTGACAGGTTGAGCCAGTATCTCAGGGCTTCTGATTCTGAATCTCTTGAAAAAGAATTCAAAAAAGCCCGGACACTGAGGGAAGGTATTGGACAGCATTGAACTCAACAAGGCAAAGAGGTTTAAAGGTAAATTCTCCCCTCCCCCTGACAAATCAATCTCCCACAGAGCAGTAATCTTCTCTTCCCTCTCAAAAGGGAAAAGCGTTATAAAAAACTTTCTCAGATCAGAAGATACGATGCGCACACTCAATGCGTTCAGGACATTAGGGGTGAATATTGAAGATAAGGGGAACGATTTAATTATAAAAGGTAATGGTATGTATACCTTAAAAGAGCCTTTAAATGTGATTGATTGCGGAAACTCTGGCACCACAATAAGACTCCTATCAGGAGTTCTTTCAGGAAACCCTTTCTTTTCCGTCCTTACAGGAGATGAATCCCTGAGGAAAAGGCCGATGGCAAGGGTCATTAATCCATTAAGACAGATGGGGGCAGAGATACTTGCAAGAGATGAAAACAGATATCCACCTATTGCGATTAAGGGAAGAGCGCTTCATGCGATAAAATACACCATGCCCGTTGCGAGCGCACAGGTGAAGTCCGCTCTTCTCCTCGCAGGTCTTTATGCAGATGGAGAAACAGAGATCACAGAACCAGTGAAGTCACGTGATCATACTGAAAGGATGTTGCCTGCCTTTGGCGCTGAGATCACAGTTGATGGACTTCGGATTATAATAAAAGGTGGGACAGAACTCGATGCCATAGATATTCACGTACCTGGTGATTTTTCATCTGCTGCATTCTTCTTAGCAGCTGCGCTCTTGATGAGAGATTCTGACGTAACAATAAAGGATGTGGGAATCAATCCTACACGCATAGGTTTTATCAGTGTGCTTAAAGAGATGGGAGCTGTAATTGAAATCATAAATATACGAAGTGCATACATTGAACCTGTAGCAGACATCCATTGCAGAGGCGGTGCAGAACTGAAGGCTATCACAATAGAAAAAGACCAAATCCCTGCCATGATCGATGAGTTCCCGATCCTTTGTGTTGCAGCAACGCAGGCTACAGGCATCACCACTATTCGAGGCGCTGAGGAATTACGGGTAAAGGAGTCTGACAGGATCAAAACCATGGTAAATGAGCTCAGAAAAATGGGAGCAGAAATCGAAGAATTCGAGGATGGTCTGAGTATCAGGGGTAAAGCAGGATTAAAAGGCGCTGTTGTCGAAAGTTACGGAGACCACAGAGTTGCGATGGCAATGGCAATCGCAGCCCTTATTGCTGATGGAAAAA
>JAOUJR010000272.1 GCA_029883145.1 Nitrospirota bacterium | reverse complement strand
ATGTGGTAGTATGGTCAGCTACAAGAATTTATGAGGCTCCTACTTTTTCGGAAATCCTACTGATTGTGCGAGGATGACCTTCTGATCAGGACGCAGCTTCATCGTTTTTGTGAGTGCTGGCCTGTCAATGTGACCCCGCACAACAGTCACAAGTGCCTCGGAAGCACAGTAAAGATAAACATTCTGACTGATGAAGCCTGCATCAGCAGCTGAATAAAACTCCTTCTCCTCATTTGTTGCGTTGCCTGTCTTCGAGAAATCAGCTACGTAAATGAGGTTCACAGGCACATCCTTCGCAAAAGACTGACGACCTGTCATTGCACGGATGTCTTCTGAGAGAATCGGCTTTAACAGGTGAGCTTTTGCATCATAGAGGTAAAGGCCATCTGATGTGGCAACATAGATATCAATTTCCTGCCAGTTTTTCGCAGAGGGTGCAGTGCGTTTCCCTGAATCCGGACGATTTATTCCAAACGCTGCCCAGAGCATATTCGAAAGCACCTGCAGGGGCAGTTTCTCAGTGCTGAATTCACGCGAAGACTTTCTGTCCTTCAGGACCTGCATAAGGGGCTTACCGCTGTCAACTTGTGGCTTCAGAAGCTGGATCGGTTTAAGCTCCTCTGAAAAAGTTAAAGTGGGACAAACAAGAAAAATGGCTAATAGTATGTAAATTATAAACGATATTTTGTTCATGCGGGTTTTTCTATTACTTCATCGGTCTTTTAAATCTTAGAGATTTCATCCTTTTCTTTCTTGCCTCTATTCGTTTCCGTTTCACCTTTTCAGAAGGCTTTTCGTAAAAGCTTCTCTGTTTGATTTCTTTTAAAAGACCTTCTTTCTGGAGCTCGCGCTTAAGAGTTTTCAGTGCTTTTTCTATATCATTTCCGTAAACTTTAATATCCAAAAGAGCTATCTCCAGCCTTTTCTTGGACCCTTGCCTCCACCAAAGCCACCTCTTCTATCCTGAAAGCCTTGCCTTGGTTGCTGGGGTCTTGCTTCAGAAACTGAGAGTACCCTCTCAATGAAGGTTGTGCCGTTCAGATCTGCTATTGCTTTCTTTGCATCTTCTTCGGATGACATTTCAACAAAGCCAAAACCTTTAGGCATACCTGTGCGTGCATCGGTTATTATCTTCACCGATTCAACCTCTCCAATCCTTGAGAAGAGTTCTCTGATGTCACCCTCTTTTGCATTAAACGAAATGTTTCCAACATAGAGTTTTTTCCCCATAGCCAATCTCCTTTTTCTCAAATAAAAACCCCAGAGCTTTCAAAGTCTCCGGGGTTTTCTCAACTTTAAAAGTTACTCTTAGTATAGACTGAATTTGTTTAATTGTAAATACTAAAAATTTCAATGAAATTTATGCCATTAAAACTCAATCTTCACCAGATGCCCTTTTGCTTTCTGTAATTCAAAAATAGAATATGATACAATACCGTCATGGAAAGAAGGCGTTCTAAGAGAATAAAGGTTAATTTAAACGCTGAACGCATCTCAGGAGATGAAAAATATGCGGTATTTATAGAGAATATTTCTGAACATGGTATTCATATGATAACCACGTCTTCACATGCTCATAAGCAATATACACCTGGAACAGAGCTTGAGTTAAAATTCAAGCTCCCTACAGGAGAAACAATCAACCTCCACTGCAAAACACAATGGGCATATTTCAGAATCCCACCAGAAAAGGTAACAGATAGTATAGGGTTAGAAATCATAGACCCACCCTTACAATACATCAAATTTATCAGAGCTTTGCACTAATCCTCGTGATTCATGTATTCCTACGCTATTGAGTAAATTACACCTGAAGAAGAATATCCCGTTGTCTATTGTTGAATATGAGTGTGTTATTGACCTATAATTAAACATAAAGTAATTTGACCAGTAAGGAGGATTATCGATGCAGAAGATAATGACTCTATTTATCTTGTTTGTTTTCATTTTAACCTCCACCCCGGTGCTCGCTACGGACGATGAAGGATTTGTTGCTGCAGCAGATGTGGCTATTGCCAGGCCGGTTGGACTTGTTTCTCTTGTCATTGGTACTGCTTTTTTCATTGTCGCCATGCCCTTTGCGGTGACGAGTGGGAGTGTTGGTTCAACTGCTGATACACTTGTTGGAGAGCCTTTCAGATTTACTTTTACGAGACCCCTCGGAGATTTTAGGGGAATGAGTGATCGTGAACAGAGTCAACAAAGTAAGAAAAAGCAGCAAGAAAGAACTGATGAGTCATCCGGAACTGATACGTCAGTTGAGGAGAAGAACGAACAATAGAAGAGGTGCAAATTGGCTGATCTTAAAACTATTTCATATGACCTTACTCAAAACCTTGGCCTAAAATATCTCCCTGCAGGGGTTATACTTTATAGAAATCATGAACAACCTCCTGTGGATATCCCCTTCACAGAGACTAAACTAAAAAGCTTTTGTCAGGCCTTAGCCTTAGCTGGCCAGGGGAAAACCATGCTCCTGAAGAAAGAGCAATTGGGCTGTACATTGGGAACCTCGGTCTTAGGTTTCGAAGAAGAGGCAGAAGACTATCTGGATTCTGGTGCTTTTGAAAAATATGAGGTAGGATTATTTGCCTCTGAAGAGGCCTCTGCTGAATCTATCCTTAAGTCTACTTACCTCCCAAAAGGTCAGACAAAGGCGGCATTAATCGCACCGATTACCTCTTTCCAGGAATTGCCCCAGGTGGTGATCTTTTCAGCGAACAGTGAACAGGTCATGTGGCTTCTGTATGCGGTAAATTATGAAAAAGGAGGTGCAATAAATCTTCCTCAAACAGGCGGTGCCTTGGGTGGTTGTTCAGATGTCACTGCCTGGCCATTGCTCGAGGGCAAGCCAAATGTGACCTTCCTCGGTCTTGGATGCAGGTTAAAATCAGCTCTTGATGCGTGCCATCTTATGATGGGCATTCCCGGTAATATGCTGGAAATGGTTCATACCCATATTTTGAATTTGGCCAAGCCCATTACTATGCTGAAAGAAGCACAATCCAAAATGTAAATCAGAAGTTCTGTAGTACATTTCAAGATGTCCTCTGCACAGGAAACTCGTGGTATAATTATTAGATATTTTATGAAAAAATTAAGTAAAAGAGGTGCTTTCAGGTGGAACAAAACAGTCAAATGAATAAAGAATTACTTTCGGGCGACGAGGCAATAGGCAGGGGTGCAATAGAAGCAGGGATTTCGATGGCAACGAGTTATCCCGGAACTCCGGCAACAGAAATTTTAGAATATATCGCTCATAATTTCACTGGTGATGCGGAATGGGCGGTTAATGAAAAAGTGGCTTTTGAAACAGCAATAGGCACTTCCTATGCAGGA
>JAOUJR010000015.1 GCA_029883145.1 Nitrospirota bacterium | reverse complement strand
CTCCCCGAGTCTCATACAGATTTTATCTTTTCTATTATTGGAGAAGAGTTCGGTTTTATAGGTGCATCAGTGGTGATCGCACTTTTTCTCATTTTGTTTATCAGAGGTATATATATCGCGAATAAGACAAATGATGGGTTTGTCTATTACTTAGCAGTAGGACTGTCACTGATGATTTCTCTGCAGGCGCTTATTAATTTTTCAGCTGCAACAGGCATAGTGCCCACAAAGGGCTTACCATTACCATTTATAAGTTATGGAGGGTCTTCTCTTCTTATGAATATGGCTGCTATCGGGATACTCCTCAATATATCAAAAGGCGAATATAGAGATGCAGCATTAAATAATAACGGAATAGTTTTGAGAAGAAGGGCGAGAAGAAATGTATATGGTATCAGGCAACTTCGCGACAATAAAGTACAGAACAAGGGGGGATTGTCATCTACCTTATGAGGGTAATAATTGCAGGAGGTGGAACAGGAGGACATATTTTCCCGGGACTGGCAATAGCTGAAGAATTCAAGCATAGATATGATGCGACAGAGATGATATTTGTGGGAACTGAGTATGGGATAGAGGCGAGAGTGATCCCGAGAGAGGGTTATACAATAAAGTTTCTGAGAGCAGAAGGCATAGTGGGGGTATCTGTTCTCAAAAAGATAAGGGCAGTAATGAAAATGTTCCTCTCTCTCATAGATTCTTACAGGATCATCAGAGCAGTGAAGCCAGATATCGTGGTAGGAGTTGGTGGATATGCATCAGGGGCGATTGTATTCATATCCGCTCTCATGTCGATTCCAACCATGATACTCGAACAAAATTCCATACCTGGACTTACGAACAGGATTCTCGGAAAATTTGTGAAAGCAATATGTATCACGTATCAGGAAAGTATCTCATTTTTTCCAAAGTCGAAGACTTATCTCACGGGAAACCCTATCAGGATTCATATACTTAAGGGGGATAGTGATTCAGGATATAAACTTTTTTCACTTGATAGAGGTTTATTTACTGTATTTGTCTTTGGAGGGAGTTCAGGTGCACAGAGTATTAACATGGCAGTGATAGATGCTCTTCATTATCTGTATGACCTCAAAGACAAGATTCAGTTCCTCCACCAGACAGGCATAAGTGACTATGAAAGAATAAGGGAGTTATACAGGAAGCATGGATTTAAGGGAACAGTCACTCCATTTATCTATCAGATGGGTGAAGCATATGCCGTCGCGGACTTAGTTATCTCAAGGGCAGGAGCAACAACACTTGCAGAACTGACTGCTCTTGGAAAACCGGCTCTCTTAGTCCCCTATCCTTATGCAGCCGGACACCATCAGGAAATGAATGCAAGGAAACTTCTTGAAATGGGTGCAGCGAGAATGATCCTCAACAACAAATTGAAAGGTGAATTTCTTGCCCGGGACATAAGAGAACTCTACTTGCATGAGACGTTAAGGGCAGATATGCAGAGAAATAGCAGGGCACTTGGGAGACCTGATGCAGGTGCAAAGGCTGTTGATATCGCAATGAGCCTAGTAAAGCAGTCATCAGTCAATAGTTTTCAGCCTAAAGGAGAAAGATAGATAGTGTTTGAGCGTTACAGGGTGATACATTTTGTCGGGATAGGTGGTATAGGAATGTCAGGTATTGCAGAGTTGCTTCACAACCTCGGGTATGAAGTGACTGGTTCTGATTTAAAGGATTCAGAGACTACCAGAAGATTGAGGGATTTAGGAATTAAAGTGTCTGTAGGCCACGGTGCGGAAAATATAGATAATGCCCATGTAGTAGTTATATCATCAGCAGTTTCAGACGATAATCCTGAGGTGATCGAGGCAAAGAGAAAATCTCTGCCTGTAATTCCCCGTGCAGAGATGCTCGCAGAACTGGCAAGACTGAAATACGGAATACTCGTTGCAGGGGCTCATGGCAAAACAACAACAACTTCTTTAATTTCAACCATTCTTGCTCACTGCGGATTTGACCCTACTGTGGTCATCGGCGGGAGGCTCAAGGCAACTGGGAGCAATGCGAGGCTTGGTCAGGGAGAATTCCTTGTTGCTGAGGCTGATGAAAGTGATGGGTCATTTCTCAAGCTCTCCCCGACGATTGCAGTTGTCACAAACATAGACAGGGAGCATATGAATTTTTTTAAAACAATCGAGTCATTGAAAGACGCATTTCTTTCTTTTATGAATAAGATTCCATTTTATGGCGTATCAATAGTCTGTATCGAAAATGAGCATCTCCGTGAACTTTTACCGTCAATCCACAGAAGATATATCACCTATGGATTTACTCATGATGCAGAGCTTCGTGCAATAAATATCATGAAGGGTTTTATGTCAATGAGCTTTGACGCAATCTATAGAGGGAGAACTATCGGCGAGTTTTATCTCCCACTGGCAGGAACACACAATGTACTGAACAGTCTGGCTGCGATTGGGGCAGCATTAGAACTCCGGATAGACATATTAAAAATAAAGGAAGGATTAAAAAGTTTTGAAGGCATCCAGAGGAGGTTTGAATTTAGGGGTGAAGCAAATGGGATAAAGATATTCGATGATTATGGCCACCATCCAACAGAAATAAAAGCAACACTCAAGGCTGCACGTGAGGGGCTCTTCATCAGCGGTCAGAAGCCAGATACAGGAACAGGCAGATTATTTGTCCTCTTCCAGCCTCACCGATATACAAGGACGAAAGACCTGATGGATGAATTCTCTACGTCGTTCGATGATGCAGATTCTCTCATTCTTCTTAATGTTTACTCTGCAGGAGAAAAGCCCTTCAGGGGCGCAGACTCAGAGACCTTATTGAAGAGGATTAAAAAGGCCGGGCATAAAAATGCTGTATATATTAAAGATAAAGAGGATGCCCTTAAACATATTATTACAACTATGCGAAGGGGCGATATATTACTCACCCTCGGAGCAGGTAATGTATGGAAGATAGGAGAAGAAATACTTAATAAATTAAAAATGAAAAATGAAAAATGAAAATTCAAGAATTCAAGAAATATTTTCTAAAAGTATTTTTAGAGGTGAGGTGAGGTTTATGGAACCGATGAGTGACCATACATCATTGAGGATTGGAGGGCCTGCAGAAGTCTTTACTGTACCTCAAGACCTTATTTCACTCAAAAATATGCGACTTACCCTAAAAAGAGAGCAGATACCTTTTTTCACTCTGGGTGGAGGGACAAATATTTTAGTGAGAGACGGAGGAATGGAAGGGGCTGTTATTTCTTTTAATTCTTTCAGAAAGATCGAAGTTTTGAGTGAGGATGATGAATATGTCCAATTGTCTGTTGAAACCGGGACACCCCTCCAGAGGCTTGTGAACTTCTCGAAAGAAAATGGATATTCAGGCTTGGAGGGTCTTGTGGGAATACCCGGTACTGTGGGTGGTGCAATCGTTGGGAATGCAGGTGCATTTGGCTATGAGATGAAAGATGTGCTCGTTTTGGTTGAGATAATGAATGCTGAAGGCGAGATCGGGAAATGTAAAGCAGAGAAAATTGACTTTGGATATAGAAGGTCAAGTATTTCATCAGCTGAGGTGATACTCAGTGCAGAGATAAGACTCAAGAAGGATAAAAAGAAGAATGTTTCAACGAAGGTGGAGGATTTTTTGCAGAAGAAGTGGAAACAACAGCCTATCTCGGAATCCTCAGCCGGCTGTGTATTTAAAAACCCTCCCGAGCTTTACGCGGGGATGCTGATAGATGAGGTTGGATGCAAGGGAATGAGAATCGGTGATGTCGAGGTGAGCACCATACATGCAAATTTCTTTATCAATAAGGGGAGGGCAACTGCTTCTGATTTTTTACATCTCATAAATGAGGTCGCTCATCGTGTCAAGGAAAAATTTGGTGTTGTCCTTGAACCGGAGATAAAGATAATAGGAAAAGATGTTAACTGAAAAGAAGATAGGTATATTGATGGGAGGTCAATCTGCTGAAAGAGAAGTATCTCTCAGGAGTGGAAATGCAATCTATAATGCACTGAAGGGATTAAGTTATCACACAGTTGCAGTAGATGCAGGCCCCGACCTTTGCAGCGTACTGATTAATAATAAAGTAGAGATTGCATTCCTTGCGCTTCATGGAGGATACGGAGAGGATGGTTCTGTACAGGGAATGCTTGAGGTTCTTGGGATCCCTTATACAGGTTCTGGAGTACTCGCATCTGCACTTGCAATGGATAAGGATGCTTCTAAAAAGATATTCAACTATCACGGTATCCCTGTGCCACCATTTATCGTAGTTCGGAGATCAGAGTTAGGAGTTTTGAGTTTTAAACTCAGAACTCAGAACTCAGAACTCAGAACTGATTTTGATATGCCCTGGGTTGTCAAGCCAGCCACTGAGGGTTCAAGTGTAGGGGTGAGCATTGTGAGAGACGAGATGAATATCAGGGAAGCTATTGAAAAGGCAACTTTTTTGAGTGAAAAGGTGATTATAGAGAAATATATTGACGGTAAAGAGATACATATAGGGATACTCAATGAAAAGGTACTTGGTGGAGTTGAGGTAAGGCCATCTCTTGAATTCTACAGTTATGAGGCTAAATATACGGCAGGGTTAACAGAGTATATACTTCCTCCAGAGATAGACAGTAAAGCTTATGAGAAGACGAAAGATGCTGCGCTCTCTGCTCACATTGCCCTTGGGTGTAAAGGCGCAACAAGGGTTGATCTCAGAGTTAATGGAGAAGGGAATCCTTTTGTGCTTGAGGTCAACACTATTCCGGGTATGACAGAAACAAGTCTGTTACCAAAAATAGCAAGGCATGCAGGTCTCGATTTTCCTGCCTTGATAGAAGAAATACTCAGAGGGGCTATTGAAGACAAAGAAAAGAGTAAATAATCACAGAGTATGCAGGAACATTATTGCTCTCTTTTTGGTTTTTTCCGCACTTGCATTAGCAGTTTATAGTTATGTGCGTGCAGACATGATAAAATCAGTATCCCCTATCAGAAATGTTGTATTTATCGGTAATAAACATCTCACAGATGATGAACTCATGGCACTCACCGGGATTCATAGGAATGAAAGTCTCATTACAACATCAAATAGAAAGGTGAGTCAGGGGTTACTCAAATCTCCATGGATTAGGTCTGTGAGCGTGAGAAAAGAATTTCCTGATACGCTCTCAATAGTGATAGAGGAAGCTGTGCCATTTGCGCTTCTTGACATGAATGGCCACTTTTTTCTCGTAGATGAAAACGGTAAACTCCTTGAAGAGCTTAAAGATAATGCAATACCTTTTCTCCCCATCATTACAGGTGACCCGTTTAAAGAGGGTAAAGGATTCTCAGAAGCTCTTCACCTCGCAAAATTGATGAATGATAAAGGATTCTCATCAGAAAGCAACCATATTGAAATCATCGCAAATAAACCGCAGGAACTTACCGTTACCATTGATGGGACCGTGGTGAAGGTGGGATCTGGCGAATATGAAGAAAAACTCAAGAGGCTTTTTGAATTAGAAGATGAGATAAAGAAGAGGAAAATCCCTGTTGATTATATAGATTTAAGATTTGCGAACAGGGTAATTGTAAAACCTATCAGAGAGGTTATTAAGTGATGCTTCGGCAGACTCACCAGGGGAAGATTATTGTAGGACTTGATGTAGGAACGACGAAAATATGCACGGTTGTCGGAGAACTGTCTGAAGCTGGCCTCGAAATATGCGGCGTCGGTACATCAGCGTCAACAGGGCTCAGAAAGGGTGTGGTCGTCAATATAGACTCCACAGTAGAGTCAATAAAGAATGCGGTGAATGAAGCGAACTCTTTGACAGGTTTTGAAATAAATACTGTATACGTTGGTATTACAGGAGGACATATCAAAGGTTTTAACAGCTATGGTGCTGTTGGTATAAGAGGCAAAGAAGTGACCTACATGGATGTTGATCGCGTAATAGATTCTGCAAAGGCTGTATATGTTCCGCTTGACAGGGAGGTGCTCCACGTGATTCCCACAGGGTACATTCTTGACGGACAGAATGGAATCAGGGATCCTGTCGGAATGGCAGGAGTCAGGCTTGAGTCAAATGTTCATATAGTTACCGGTGCGGTGACTTCAGTGCAGAACCTTCTGAAGTGCTGTGAAAAGGCAGGTCTTGAAGTCATTGATATCGTTTTTGAACCTCTTGCATCAGCAGAGGCGATACTTACCGATGACGAGAAAGAACTCGGCGTGGCCATTGTTGATATTGGCGGCGGAACAACGGATATCATTCTTTACAAGGATGGCTGGCTGCGACATGTATCTGTTCTCGCAATCGGAGGAAACCATTTTACAAATGATATTGCTGTTGGTCTCAGGATTCCTGTTTCAGAGGCTGAAAGACTTAAAAAGAGTTTTGGTTCTGCTGCGACAAGCATGGCAAGTGACTCGGAAGAGATAGAAATTATTCAGGCCGGGCATGAAAGAAAAGTTCCGCGCAGATGCTTGTTAGAGATTATACAACCGAGGACAGAGGAACTATTGGATTTAATAAAAAATGAACTTCTCTCATGCGCTGGATACGATATTGCCTCATCAGGTGTGGTGTTCACAGGAGGCGGTTCTCTCCTTAACGGCCTTGACAGGATAGCAGAGGTGATATTGGGACTGCCGGTGAGAATAGGATTTCCGGAGAACATAAAGAGATGCGAAAAAAGTATACACAATCCAATTTATGCCACAGGTGTAGGCCTTGTGCTTTATGGATTCACGAGAGTGTCACACAGGAAATTTTATCATGATGCATTTGCAGGAATATTGGGAAAAATGAAAGGTTGGGTAAAGGAAATATTTAGATAAAAAAGGAGGTATGTATGTTTGAAATGGAAGAAGTAAAAGGACAGAAAGCAAAGATTAAAGTTGTCGGTGTCGGCGGAGCAGGAAGCAATGCAATCAATAATATGATCGCATCAAACCTTCGTGGAGTTGAATTCATTGCGGTGAACACAGACTTGCAAGCCCTCGAGACTTCTCTTGCATCTGTGAAGGTACAGATTGGCACGAATCTTACCAGAGGGCTTGGCGCAGGTTCAAACCCCGAGATCGGGAGAGAGGCAGCCTTTGAGGATAGGATTACCATTACCGAGTCTCTCGAAGGCGCTGATATGGTCTTTATCACTGCAGGTATGGGTGGAGGCACAGGCACAGGTGCAGGACCTGTGATTGCAGGTATTTCAAAAGAACTTGGTATCCTCACCATTGGTGTTGTGACAAAACCATTTTTTTATGAAGGCAGAATCAGATGGACGAATTCCGAAGAGGGAGTAAAAGAACTGAGGAAATGCGTGGATACTATTATTGTCATACCAAATGACAGGATTGGCCTCGTTGTTGAAAAAGGGACACCGCTGCTTAAGTCTTTCGCGGTAGCCAATGACGTTCTCAGGCAGGCAGTGCAGGGAATATCTGATATTATCCTGGTCCCAGGGCTTATCAATGTTGACTTTGCTGATGTCAGGACTATTTTAGAAAATAAAGGCCGTGCAGTTATGGGTTCGGGAATGGGAAAAGGAGAAGGTGGAGCTCTCGAAGCAGCAAAAAAGGCTGTATCAAATAGTTTGCTCGAAGAATCCTCAATTGAGGGCGCAAAGGGAATCCTTATCAATATTACAGGCGGACTTGAACTCTCGTTAAACGATGTTCATGAGGCAGCTGGCTTCATCTCTGACTCTGCGCACAAAGAAGTGCACTTCATATTTGGTGTCGTGATCAATCCTGATATGGATGACGAGGTGAAGATTACTGTGATCGCAACAGGCTTTGGTGAGCATAAGGAGAAGATAGAACTGCCACAGATAAAGAAATGGGCTCCTATTAAAGAACCAGTGAGTTTTAGAGGTTCGGATAGGGTTTTATCAAAGACTCTTAAGCCCGATTACGCAGTAGATATAATCACGACAGATATTATGTCTTATGAAAATCCTATTGATATTCCAACATTCCTGAGAAAGGCCCCCCCTAAAGAGATTTAGTCTTCCCCCTCAGAGGGGCCTCCACCTTGGAGGCCCCTCCCCCCCATTTCAGTTTTACCCCCCAATAAGTATATTTTTAAGAATCACATATTTTTGTCGGGATGAATGATAGAATACACATAAGAACGAAATGGATGAGCCTGAAAGTAAGTTTCATTATTGGATATGAAAATGGTAAAGACAGCTTTTATATACACTGATGAGTTTTTAAAATTTAATTACGGGCTGGCCCATCCATTAAGGATTGAGAGGCTCAAACTTACCTATGATCTTATTCAGGCATATAAACTCCTTTCTCTTCCCAATATAAGAAACATCGAATCTAAAAAAGCAGAGGATGAAGAATTGCTGATGTTCCATAGTAAAGAATACATCGAAATATTAAAGGCTGCAAATATGGGGATTAAAGTTCCAAATGCTTATTATTATGGCTTGGGACCTGGAGATAATCCCATCTTCAAAGGTCTTTTCGATTGGTCTAAACTTGTTACCGGAGCATCTTTACAGGCAGCATCTCTGGTAGATAATGGAGATGTTGATAGTGCCTTCACTATATCAGGAGGACTTCACCATGCGATGCCCTCAAGGGCTTCAGGGTTTTGTTATATCAATGATATTGTGATTGCAATAATGTCACTTTTAAAGAAAGGAAGAAGGATTGCATATATTGATATTGATGCCCACCATGGTGATGGAGTTCAGTATGCATTCTACAATTCAGACAGAGTATTTACCATATCCATACATGAGACCGGGAAAATGCTTTTCCCTGGTACAGGTTTTGAGAATGAGATAGGTACCGGTAAAGGCGAAGGATATTCTGTCAATGTTCCCATGCCTCCTTTTTCTGACGATGAACTCTTTATCTATGCATTTGATGAAGTTGTTCCTCCACTTATGAAAAAATTTAGGCCAGATATCGTGATAACACAACTTGGTGTAGATTCTTTTTGTTCCGATCCGCTCGCACATTTAAATTACACAAATAATGGATTTTGTGAGGTGGTAAAGAAGATAAAAGAGTTATCTCCAAAGTGGATTGCATTGGGTGGAGGTGGATATGAGAGTGCCAATGTTGCGAAGGCATGGACACTCACCTGGTCTCTCATGAACGAGCTTGAGCTTCCTGATGAAATTCCAGAGGATTTCCTTAAGAAATATTATATGGAGGGATTTTTAAACAAAAAAATTAGGGATGACATTTATCTTGAAGAGGGCGCCAGAAAAGAACAGATGAGAGAAGAGGTGAAAAGAGTCGTCACGTTTATAAAAGAAAAGGTGTTTATGAAATTGGGGATATAATATAAACCTCTTTAAAAATTCTCCACTTTTCTATCACGTTTGTCTTAAAATATCTTTCTATGAATTCTTTACTCGATGAGCTTCTTAAACTTACAAAAGAACCCAAGATAGCCTATTTCTCAATGGAGATAGGTATCCAGAACGACATCCCCACTTACAGCGGTGGGTTAGGTGTGCTCGCAGGAGATACCATAAAATCAGGCGCTGACCTCAAACTACCAATGATTGCGGTCACCCTTATAAGTAAAAAAGGATATTTCAGACAGGAATTAGACAGAAAGGGGAAACAGATCGTGCACCCTGTCTTCTGGGATCCTTCAATGTATATGGCCCTTCTTCCCACTAAGATTACCGTCCAGATTGAGGGCAGGGATGTTGCGTTACAGGTATGGCAGTATAATGTAAAGAGTTTGACAGGCGGGAGTGTTCCTATCTTCTTTCTCGACACAGATGTGGAGGGAAATACGCCTGAGGACAGGGAGATTACTTCTTATCTCTACGGTGGTGACCTTGCATACAGGCTGAAACAGGAAATTGTCCTTGGTATAGGGGGGGTGAGAATGCTTCACGAGCTTGGTTTTGAGATAAAGAAATATCATATGAACGAAGGCCATTCGAGTCTCCTCACGATCGAACTCCTTAACATGTATAAACGACCCATAGAAGATGTCTGGGATGAAAAGCTCGTATGGGATGTCGATAAGGTCAAAGACCTCTGCGTATTTACCACACACACCCCTGTTGAGGCAGGCCATGATAAATTCCCTTATGACCTTGTCGAAATGATTATGGGAGAGCAAATACCACTCAATGTATTAAAGGAGCTTGGTGGCCGTAATCACCTTAATATGACCCTTCTTGGACTTAATCTGAGTGAATATATTAACGGAGTTGCAAAAAAACATAGCGAAGTTTCACGAAATATGTTTCCTGGTTATGAGATTAACGCCATTACCAACGGTGTTCATTCATATACATGGACATGTGAAAGTTTTAAAAAAATATACGATAAGTATCTACCTGGTTGGGCTAATGAACCAGAGTTATTTGTGAGGATTGGTCGTATCCCTGATGAAGAGATATGGGATGCCCATATTGAAGCAAAAAAGAACTTGTTTAACTACATTAAGGGAGAAACAGGAGTAGAGTTCAACATTAATACCCTTACAATAGGATTTGCACGAAGGGCAACCGCATATAAAAGGGCTGACCTGCTCTTCAGTGATATTGACAGGCTTGAGAGGATCGGAGATGAGAAACTCCAGATTGTGTATGCGGGGAAGGCTCACCCCAAAGACGAGACAGGCAAAAAACTGATAGAGAAGATATTCTCTATCAAAGAAAGACTCAACGATAAGATTAAAATGGTGTATTTGAACAATTATGATATGGACATTGCACTCAAACTCGTCTCTGGTGTTGATGTATGGCTTAACACTCCGTTAAGGCCAAGAGAGGCATCGGGTACAAGCGGCATGAAAGCAGCACACAATGGGGTATTGAATTTCAGCGTGCTCGACGGGTGGTGGATAGAGGGCCATATAGAAGGGTTTACAGGGTGGTCTATCGGTCCAAACCCTACAGAAGAAATCCTTGACGATACTATGGATACCAGAGACGCTGATGACCTCTACAAAAAACTCGAATATGTCATTATTCCCATCTTTTATACTAATAGGCATCTATGGGTGAGAATGATGCAGAACGCAATAGGTAAAAACGCATATTACTTTAATAGCCACAGGATGATGCGAAGATATGTTACCGAAGCATATATAAGATAACTCAATCCGGGTGGATGACTTAAAAGAGATAAAGACGAATCTCGAAGTAACCGTGCGGTTTCTCTCAGAGAGAATAGGACCAAGGAGTTATCAGGATTTAGAGCGACTTGAGGGGGCTGCACAGTATATTGAAGAGAAATTCCGCTCTTATGGATGCGAGGTAAAAAGACAGACGTTCAGCTATTCAGGAAATGGCTACCATAATATTATCGGAGAGGTAAAGGGGCGAGGAAGGCCAGGTGAAATTCTTGTCGTAGGTGCTCACTATGACACGGTATCTGGTACACCAGGCGCTGATGACAATGCGAGTGGAGTTGCAGGCTTGCTCGAGCTCGTAAGACTGACTGTCATAAAACCTTCTACAAAGACAATTCGATTTGTTGCATTCACCCTCGAAGAACCTCCTGTATTCAGGACACGACATATGGGGAGCTATATCTATGCAAAAAGTCTTAAGAAAGAAAAGGTAAAGGTTGAGGGCATGATATCCCTTGAGATGATCGGTTATTATTGTGACAGGAAAGGCTGTCAATACTATCCATTCCCCTTTTTTAAGTGGTTTTATCCAGAAAAAGGAAACTTTATTGCATTTGTAGGGAATATCTCATCAAAAGCGTTTACAAAAAGGGTAAAAGACGCATTTACGAGAGCCTCAACGCTCCCTGTGGAATCCATTAACACTGTATCCTTTGTTCCTGGTGTTGACTTTTCTGACCACGCATCGTTCTGGGATTTTGGCTATCAAGCATTCATGATTACCGATACCGCATTTTATAGAAACCCTCACTATCACTCTGCAGGAGATACAGCGAATACGCTCGATTATAAAAGGATGGCTTTGTTAATCTATGGGCTTAAATCTGCCCTTACTCCTTAACCCTCCTTACTTCTGCTCCAAGCCTGAGAAGTTTTTCTTCCATATTTTCGTATCCTCTCTTAAGGTGATAAAGCCTGTGGATAATCGTTTCACCTTTTGCAGCAAGCGCTGCGACAACAAGCGATGCACTTGCCCTTAAATCAGTTGCCATCAATGGTGCACTCTTTAGTTTTTCGACTCCCCTCACTGTGGCAGTTCCACCTACTACAGTGATATCAGCTCCCATCCTCCTCAGTTCTGCAACGTGCATAAACCTGTTTTCAAAGATCGTCTCTTTAATGATGCTCGTTTCGTGAGCAATGCTCATGAGTGCCATAAATTGTGCCTGCATATCTGTGGGAAAACCGGGATATGGCCTTGTCTTCACATCAACAGATTTTGGTCTGGATGGTCCAACGACTCGTACGCCATCTGATACATGTTCAAATACAAGACCTGCTTCTTTAAGCTTCATCACAGGGGCATCAAGATGATCCGTCCTGCACCCTTTAATAAGGATTGTACTTCCCGTGATACCTGCGATTGTCATAAAAGTTCCTGCTTCAATCCTGTCGGGAATAATTGAATAGTGTATCGGCTTCAGTTCATCAACTCCTTCTATCTCTATGATGCTCTCACCTGCACCTTGAATCTTTGCACCCATCGTGATGAGAGCATTTGCGAGATCTATCACCTCAGGCTCTCTCGCAGCGTTCTCCAGTAACGTTTTTCCTTTCGCAAGAGCTGCAGCCATCATCAGGTTTTCAGTGCCGGTGACCGAAGGAATGTCAAGATAAAAGGATGTACCAATTAGCCTCTTTGCTTTTGCGATGACATAGCCTGATTCGAGTTTTATATCTGCACCCATTTTTTCGAGACCCATTAGATGGAGGTTTATAGGTCTTGCACCAATCGCACATCCTCCAGGAAGCGATACCTTAGCTTTACCGAATCTCGCAAGTAATGGCCCGAGTACGAGGATTGATGCACGCATTGTCCTCACAAGGTCATAGGGAGCTTCGAACGTGCGAATCTTTTCTGTATGTATAAAAGCTTTTCTTTTTTCATAGTGGAACTCTGCACCGAGATAGGTGAGCAGTTTGCCAATGGTGGTCACATCCTTCAAATCAGGTACCATATTGACAGTACTAAAACCGGAGGTGAGAAGGGACGCAGCAATTATAGGAAGTGCTGCATTCTTTGCACCACTTATCTCAA
>JAOUJR010000014.1 GCA_029883145.1 Nitrospirota bacterium | reverse complement strand
AATCGTTTCCCGATTATATCGGGACGTGAGTTCGAATCTCACCCCCTCCGCCAGAACTTTTTTCATTAAAATCAAGTTGGTCCAAATTATTCATAAACTGAGAGAATGAGGCAGGATATAGTATTTGATCGGATTTGAATTCTGTCTTAAACAGAATTCACCTCGGAGGTCGATACGAACCGAGAATGAGCGAAAATGCTATGTCCTGCCTGTTTCTAATGAATTTAAATTATGAATGATGTGGGTTAGAATGCCGGTAAACGTTGCAAGTTTTTTGATTTCTCTGATAAGCTTTTTGTGTGGAGAACAAGACAATCTTTAATTCTATCGATTGGGCTCTGGATAAAGCCTGGAACAACGGGCTATGAACCCCCTTGAATATCTCTACTCCATTGGGTTATCAATAAAGAAGCATTATGCCTTAAAGCATCAGAAAAAACTTCCCTATAAGGTAATCAGCATCGGAAATATTACGGTTGGCGGGACAGGCAAGACTCCTGCCGTAATTGCAATCGCAGAGGAAGCAAAAAAACGCGGGTTCAAACCATATATTCTCACACGAGGTTATAAAGGGAAAACAGAAGGCCCATGTTTTATAAGCAAAGGCGAGGGACCACTGATGAGCGAGCAAGAGGCAGGCGATGAACCTGTTCTTATGGCTGAAAAATTAAAAGGTGTGCCGATTATAAAATGTGCAGACAGGTACAAGGGGGGAATATTTGCTTTACAAAATTTCGGAGAACCTGAGATTTCTTTATTCACCGATTCACCAATTCACCCATCCACCTCTTCACCCCTTCTTTTCATTCTTGATGATGGTTTTCAGCACTGGAATCTTTTCAGAGATAAAGACATCCTCCTCATAAACAGCATAAGTCCATTTGGAAACAGAAGGCTGCTTCCACTCGGTCCATTGAGAGAGCCCCTCAGTGCAATACGCAGGGCTGATATTATAGTGCTGACAAAGATGGATAATACGGTCAGAAGTCAGTCTACGACCCATGGGCAGTCGAAAGTCGATAGTCTGATTGAAGAAATAAAGGTCTATAATTCAAGAGCGACGATATTTTTTGCTGAACACCAGCCTTCAAAATTTATATCATCCACTGGCGATGTATTTCCTCTCGAATGGGCAAATGAGAAAAAATTTTTTGGTTTCTGCGGAATAGGCAATCCAGAATCGTTCATGCAGACCCTCTTCACTGCAAGTGTCGAGTTAAGAGGGTTTAAAATTTACAGGGACCATTACAGATATAGTGTGAAGGATCTGGAGACCATCAAAAAGCGAGCGGAACAGAGTGGCGCCAACTGGATTGTTACTACAGAAAAAGATATAATGAGAATAAAAGAATTCAGTCTCCCGGAGAATCTTGTTTCGTTAGCTATTGAATTTACTGTTGATAAGAAGTTTTATGAAGAAGTATTCAGTAAAATGTAAAATGAATAACTTTAAAAAAATAAAATGAATGAATTTCACAATGTTACAATTTTGATTTTTAATTTAATATGGGGGTTTAAATGGTCAGATATATTAATGTGAGGAGCAAGTCGCGGACTGAATTTATTGATATTACCGGAATAGTCCAGGAGGTTGTGAAAGAGGCAGGGATTACGAAAGCCATCTGTTATCTTTATATCCCGCATACGACTGCAGGCATCACCATAAACGAAGGTGCTGACCCGAGTGTACAACGTGACATACAGAATACCCTCAACAGGCTCGTACCACATGAAATAAATTATCTTCACAGAGAAGGCAATGCAGATGCCCATATAAAATCGACTATTGTGGGCACGTCTGTAAATGTAATAGTTGATGAGGGAAAACTACTTTTAGGCACATGGCAATCCATCTTTTTCTGTGAGTTTGATGGTCCCAGGCACCGAAGAATAGCAGTCAAATTTATATAAGTAATGCCTGAAAATAAAACTTTTGATGAATCCCGATCCCTTCGTGACGAGATAAGAAGGCTTAAAAAGTCACTTTCAGAACTTACCCCGCCGCTTGATGTGCTCCTGAAACGAAGGGGTTTCAGAATCTATAAAAAAGAACCTTCAGAAGACTTGCTCCTGCCAGACAACAAATTTATTGACAACTTTTATGATATGTTGAAGAAGTATTCTTTTCGCCTGTTTCTCCGGGATGTAATCAAGCACCAGAAGTTTTTTAGACTTGAAAATGTAACACGCTATGCAACGTCAGAGGTAACAAAAGACTACATCGAATATTTGAGAAATATGAGTCTTGTTGAAAAATTATCCGGCGGTTTCAGGCTTTCAATAGGTCCGATAAAGAGTTTTGGTGAGACACTTGAGTGGTTTGTTGCAGAGATTTTTAAAAAAGAGTTTGCTGCAGAGGCAATATGGGGCATACGATTTAAGAGGCCAAAAGTGGGTGGTGACTATGACCTTATTGCAAAGGTAGATGGGTCAATAGCATACATGGAGATAAAATCATCGCCGCCAAAGCAGATATATCAAAAAGAAATAGCTGCTTTTTTCGACAGGGTTTCTGATCTCTCACCCGAGATGAGTATTTTCTTTGTGGATACAGAACTGAGGATGAAGGACAAGATCGTACTCATGTTCGATGAAGAGTTGAATGCAAGATATGAGAATCCTCCAAAGATTATGAGGATAGAAAAAGAACTCTTCCAGTTAGAGGATAAGATATTTATAATAAATGCAAAGGACAGTGTTGCTGCGAATATCGAAAAGGTATTAAGCTGGTACTTCAGGAGAAGTTCATAAAACACTCTTTTCCATTAAGGTCTGGACAGGTTTAAGTCCGTAAGGACTCCCCTGTTCTATCGCTGTCAGGACAGCCCCGCCACCAGTAAAGAAGTAATACTGTGTATCGTCCAGAACTGACAGGTAAAGTCCAGGGCAGAGGTTCTTGAACTCCTGTAATGTGTCGCCGCCACCGTACATCTTAATCGCAATTCTATTCTGGTCTATAGTCCTGTCAAGTGCCTCTGAACCTGCGAAGAAATGTGGTGTATATCCCATCACTGCATTCACAAATATAGTTTTTGCGCTCAAGATGCTTTCTGCCACATTCGGGTCCTTAAATGATTCTGGATCTATATCGAGAATATATTTATATTTCTCACCTTCTCTAAATTCTTTTGTGGATACAGTCCTGTATTTTCCATCTATCCTGCCTTCTATGGTATCAGACTCAACAACGTAGGGGAGTTCGATAATCTTTCTGTTCGTCCTGTCCTTCACTACAAGGTCTTGTGCTGCAACAATATCTTTTTCAGGAACGCCCTGTATTGTGATCCCATATTTCGCACAAAGAAATGTGTTATATATCACGCCACCTAAGATCAAAAAGTCCACTTTTTCATAAATTGCATAGAGTGGTTTTATTTTTGTGTCATACTTTGCTCCCGCAACTACTGCCACGAATGGTCTCTGCGGATTAATGACAAAGGTCAGATTTATGATTTCCTGCTGCATTAAAAATCCCGCATAAGAGGGAAGATGTTTTGTGATATCGTATGTTGAAGCATGTGGCTGCCAAGAACCAAATGCATCATTTATGTAAATGTCTGCAAGCCCTGCAAGCTGAATCGCAAATTTTTCTCTGACCTCACCCTCTGCCTCTTCTCCCTGGAACCAGCGTGTGTTCGGGAGGTATATTCCACCTATTCTCCGCTCCCTGAGTTCACGAATAGCATGGTTGATTGACGTATCAATGCCAAGGATTCCAGACTTAGGGTCTATAGTAAACTTAGGGATATAAAATTTCGTATGTAATTTATGTTCGAGATATTCAACGATTGGTTCTACAGATTCTCCTGACTTGCAGATGATCTCACCGGTCTTTTTGTCTCTTGGCCTTCCCACATGGGTCATAAGAATCGGCCTGCCACCACGCTCTACAATGTTATAAAGCGTACCAAGAGTGCGGTCTATCCTGTAGGGGTCTCTGATGACACCGCCCTTCACTACATTATGATCAAATCTCACAAGGACTACCTTGCCATGAAGGTCGGCATTCTGAATTAAAGGCAGTCTTGGGTCTAATTCCTGATATTCCATTTTTTTATCCCATGTCTACAAATCGTAAATTCTATGAACCAGATGCACTATGGTTTATAGGCCACTGCTTCATCAATCAGCATTACAGGTATGCCACCTCTTATGGGGTAGAGAAGCTTGCAATTGTTGCATATGAGGCCGTCCTCTTTTTCCGAAAGTGTTATTTCGCCTTTACATTTAGGGCATGCCAGTATATCAAGAAGGTCTTTATTTATCGTCATGTCTTCTCCTTTACTCTTACAGTAAAAATTACCAGAAATTGAAGATAGAGGTCAAGGAGGTTTTCCCAATATAAACCTTAAGGAACGACAAAATAGGTATTCCATAGATAATAAGTGTTCAAAGTGCCGACAGGGGTCACCAATAAATAAAGATTATATGTTCCGGATGGAATACTGCTGAGAGGAATATTCCCGAGGGGAAATTCATCTATTGGTCCGGTTACATTATGTTTCCATGGCACAGCACCAGCAGGGGGTTGTCCTGTTGCAAGCGCCTGAACTATTTCTTGAGTAAAGAAGGCCTGAAAGGTAAGGTCCGGTTTCAGATTAAAGATAATCTGTGGGTTTGATGATAAATAATATACGCCATAAATATCCGCTGGTCCTGAAAATTGTTCAAGGGCTATATGTAAATTGAAAAAATATCCACCAAAGGCAACAGAGCCAACACCTGCAGGTTTTGCCATAGCAGGGTTAATGCTTTTAACCGGATCTGCAACAGGCGGATAAAAATAAGAATTCTGTCCTATTGGTAATAAAAGAGTATCGGTTGGTATGCCTGGATACAGATAGGTAATTCCATTGATATCATCCTGATCTAACGTCCTCTTTTTCGTTTCTCCCTTGGATATCCCCCAGTACATTGTTTTTTCTGAATCACCTGTGTTGTAAAGATCATCAAGACAAAGTGAGTGCCCAAATTCATGGGTAACCATGCTTTGCACATCAAAAGCATTCGGTGACATGTCAGTTGACAGAGGATAATCTGTATTTAAAAATATGTCAGTTTCAGTGATCTCTCCTGTAGATACATAACTCCAGATATAACTTATCCCTAAACTTTGATCAAATCCCAATGGCGCTAACGATCTAAATTCGACGACATTTTTTCCGTCGCTCTGATTCGGATTTGTTGTTATATATGATGTACCCTCATAGCTAAAAGCAAATATACTTGTATCGACATTTGTCCATGTATCCATGGCAGAAGTAATTGCAGAATAACTTCCTGTTGGTCCCCCTGCAGTATTTACCCAATATTTGACAGAAGAAGTGCTCCATTTCATTTCATAACCCAGTAATGTAGTACACACATCAAATGCAAAAACGGTTGTCACCCCTTGAATGAACATAATGATCACACTTATACAGAAAAGAAGATTTGTTCTTTTCAATTTTTTACTCCACGTATCTTGTCTATCAGGATGTTCAACGGGATATTGTTATCGGTTGCATCTTCTCTCTGTATGAGAGAAAAACCACCCTTTCTTGCAATCCCCTGATGGTCAATAGTATAGTGCCCTTGAGCATTGCCTGTAATCTGATAAATATCTTCCTCTCCAATAGATAATGAAATTTCATCTTCCCTCTTCTGATCTTTTTTCGATTTTAAGAACAGTAATGTTTCTTCTCCTTTTTTAAGTGTTCTTACATCAGAGACCTTTAATCCTATATCTCCTATCTCTCCTCCCGGATATTCGACAGTTACCCTTTCTTTCGACTGCTCTCCTTTAATGACCTCGTTTATAACAATGAGCGCCCTCGAAATAATTGTTTTCCCGTCTTTGCTCCATATCGACTCAACACTTTCAACTTTCCCTACAACAATGAACTCCGAGCTCTTCGTAAGTTCTTCGGTACTCAAGCCAACCATTATTGAGTAAGCTCTTGAAGGGAATATCATCACAAAACACAGACATATGATACTCATGAGACTCTTTTTCATGTTTATCTCCTATTGATACATCTTTTTTAGATTATAGTTAAAATAAATTTCAAACTCAATTATTATGCTTATTTATTTATATATTTATCTAAAATAGAAACAATATAACACATTGAATTAGTGATATTTTTAAAATTAAAGTAATTGTTATAACAATATAATCTAATAAAAATTACCTCCTAATAAGAAAAAATATACCAAGGATTACATTATTTCTATTTTATGGATGCAGGTATATATAGCGTGCTCAGTCCCTATTGTGATAAAATAGTCAGTGCCAAATTTAAGGATAGGTTGCAGCGGTTTTCTCTATGATCACTGGAGAGGGAATTTTTACCCTGATAATCTTTCACGGAGTCTCTGGCTCGACTATTATTGTAAACAGTTTTCAACAGTAGAGCTGAATGTCACTTTTTACCGACTCCCTGAAAGGGAGGCGTTTTCAAAATGGTATTTATCCACACCTGAAGACTTTACCTTTTCACTGAAGGGGAGCAGGTTTATCACACATGTGAAAAAGCTTAAGGATTGTGCAGAACCTATTGAGGCCTTTTTCTCAAGGGCATCACTGCTTAAAGAAAAAATAGGAGTTATCCTGTGGCAGTTCCCTCCTACCTTTACTATTGATGTCGAACGCCTCAAAGACTTTATCCAGGAACTTAAACCATATCACATGAGAAATACATTTGAGTTCAGGAGCAAAACATGGATAACCAAAAAGGTTTTTCATTTACTTGAAAAAGAAAATGCAGCTCTCTGTATGGCTGACTGGCCTGAGTTCCTTGATAAACTGCCAGTGACTGCTGATTTTGTCTATATAAGGAGACACGGAGAAGACGGCAGCTATGCGACATCATACAGCACCGCCTCATTAAAGGAAGATTCAAAACGTATCAAAGCATATCTGAGGCAGAAAAAAGATGTCTTCGTCTATTTCAACAATGACGCAGGTGGTAATGCGCCAAAAAATGCTGCTGAACTCATCACACTTGTAGATAAAAAGAGATAGTCTGAGTTTCCTCGTATTTCTTTACCTTTTTATCTGAGAAATATATTTCTCTGCTGACACTGCTGCTGTTGCACCATCTCCTATCGCAGTAGTTATCTGCTTGAGAGGTTTTGCCCTCACATCTCCTGCTGCAAAAATCCCCGGCACAGAGGTGGACATCTCCTCGTCAGTAAGGATGTAATTATTTTCATCTAATTTTGCAAGGCCATTGAGAAACCCTGTGTTTGGATTATATCCAACATAGATAAAAACACCCTCTACCTCTAATCTGGAGACCTCACCGCTCTTCACATTTTTTAGAAACAAGACATGTACCGTATCGTCTCCTTCTATTTTTTCAACCAGGGAATTCCAGATAAACTTTATTTTGGGATTTGCAAATGCCCTTTCCTGTATAATCTTTGTTGCCCTGAGTTGATCTCTCCTGTGAACCACATAGACAATCTCTGCCAACTTAGTGAGAAATAGTGCCTCCTGAACTGCGGAATTGCCACCACCCACAACTGCAACCTTCTTTCCTCTAAAAAAAGCACCGTCACAGGTAGCACAGTATGAGACACCTCTGCCTCTGTATTTTTCCTCTCCTTCTATTTTCAGGAGTCTCGGATTTGCCCCTGTGGCAAGGATCACCGTTCTTGCTTCGTATACTCTACCTTCCTCAAGGATTACCCGTCTTATTTCATCATGCAAATAAATCTCTTTCACAGAGCCCTGAACAGTTTCAAGACCGAACTTCTTTGCCTGTCGTTCCATCTTTTGCGAAAGCTCAATTCCTGATATTCCTTCATCAAATCCAGGATAGTTTTCTACCCACTCAATAGTGGTTACCAGACCTCCCGTACACCCCTTCTCAATAAGAAGGCTCTTAAGCCGCGCCCTTGATGTATAGAGTCCTGCAGTAAGGCCTGCTGGACCTCCACCGATTATGATCACATCATAGATATCTGATATAGCCTGCATTCAATCCCCCTTCTTATGTTTTAGTAGTGAGTCCATATGATTCAATAAGCCTGAAATCATCTTTATAACTTCTTCCTGAGGTAGTGAGACAATTTCCAGTGAGCAGGCTGTCGGCTCCTGCAAGAAATACCATTGAGTTAAATTCACCAAGCACCTGCATCCTGCCCCCACAAATTCTTATCTCTTTATCAGGGAGAATGAATCTATAAAGGCTTATAATCTTCAATGCCTCAAAAGGATGAAGGATATCTCTATTTTCTAACGCAGTTCCCTTAATCGGTATGAGAAAGTTTATCGGGACAGAATCAACATCAAGGTCTTTCAGCAGAAATGCCATATCAATTCTATCCTGCCATGTCTCGCCCATACCAAAGATACCCCCGGAACAGACAGAAAGTCCGTGAGACTTTACTACATGTATAGTCCTTAGTTTATCATCATAACTATGAGTACTGCATATGTGTGGGAAAAATCTTTCAGAAGTTTCAAGATTATGGTGATAACGCTCAAGCCCGTTTGATTTAAGCTGAAAAAGTTCCTTTTCCGTAAGAAGGCCTAAGCTCACACAGGGGATAAGACCAATCTTAATAATTTCAGAAATTATATCTGCTATTTTTAAAAGATGTTTTTGGGAAATCTTCTTCCCGCTTGTGACAATAGAGAACCTTTTTGCACCTGATTCTTTTGCCTCCTTTGCTTTTTGAATGATTATTTCTTTGCGAAGAAGGGGATAAACATCTATTTTTGCTTTACTTTTAGATGACTGGGCACAGAAAGAACAGTCCTCAGAGCATAAACCAGATTTTGCATTGACAATGGAGCAAAGATCTACATTATTCCCTTTGAAATGATTTCTTATTCTGTTTGCAGATGCAAAGAGGTTGAAGATGTCACAGCCAGAGACTTCAGTGAGAGAGAGGGCATCTTCTTTTGACAGACCACCACCATGTAATATTTTCTCTTCAAGATGCTTTATCATAGATAAAAGATATTTTTGCAGAAGATATTGCCATTGTCAAATCCAAAAAGAAAGGATAAGGTTGAAACAAGGAGGCATTTTCTTATACACTTCTTGTCATGCCCGCACAAATCAAGATAACGATTAAAAATGTTGAGCTTGATGCAGAGTTCTTTGATACCGAATGTGCAAAAGCAATTGCAAACTTACTCCCTATAGAGACAGGATTCAACACCTGGGGTGATGAATTCTATTTTGAGATTCCTGTGAAAAAATCACTTGATGAAACTGCAACGAGAGATGTAAAGATCGGCGACATCGGGTACTGGCCGCCTGGAAATGCACTATGCATATTCTTTGGCACAACCCCTTTAAGTAAAGGCACTGAGCCTGTCCCTGCGAGTGAGGTAAATCTTGTAGGAAGAATCGATGGAGATGCCTCTCTACTCAAAAATGTAAAAGATTCTAATACAATCAGTATTGAAAGGATAGAAACAGGTGCCAGATAAAAACAAGCCCCTTCTCAGGATAGGAAAAATTGCATACACAAATACCTTCCCTATTTTCTATATGCTTGAAAAGCGGTTTGACTGCTCGAAGTATGAATTCATAGAAAGTGTCCCTTCTGCACTGAATCGGCTGCTGAGAAACGGAGAGATTGACATCAGTCCTTCCTCATCTATCGAATATTTGAGGTACAAAGAAAGATATACGCTTATTGATGGTCATTCTATAAGTTCACAGGGTCCGGTGAGGAGTATATATCTGTTTAGCACGAGGCCGATAGAAGAATTGAATGGTGTGACTATTCTCACATCATCACAGTCAGAGACCTCTGTTGCCCTGCTCGATATTATTCTTAAAAAATTCTATGGTATCGAGTGTCCCTTGAGACCAACGGAAAGGCTTATGGATTTGGCAGAGAGCGTCATAGAAGCATACCTCCTGATTGGCGATGATGCCCTGAGAGCAAAAAAAACAATCACTGGTTTCCATGTCTATGACCTTGGAGATTTATGGTATGAACATACCGCGCTCCCCTTTGTATTTGCATTATGGATTGTGAGAAAAGAAACCTCCACAGAAAAGGCTGAACTTTTTAATGCACTTATTCGCGACTTGAATAGAGCAAAGGAGCTCGCTCTGAAAAATCTCTATACAATTGCACAAGAATGGAAAAAGATACTTTTCAGCCGCTATTCATTGCCCGTTACAGAAGAAGAGCTGATCTTCTACTGGGAGGGATTATCCTATGATTTCAGTGATGAGCACAAAAAAGGACTTGAGATGTTTAGGAAATATTCAGAGGAGTTGGGGTTATTGAATAAATATTCTTTAACAGACCGATAAGCAACAAATACTTCTTGACTCTCCCCATAAATTGACCTAAAATCCTCGAAAAGAAGCGTGTAGACATAAAAAATAATGTTAGGCGGAAGGAGTATAGTATGTGGAAAACGAAAATGATGTTTTTTACCATTTTATGCATGTTCTTGTTGTCCCCTTTGTTGGCGGACTCCTGCACGGTGTTCCGGCTCAAAGCCGACGACGGCACGATCATTATCGGTCGCTCAATGGAGTTCGCTGTTGATCTGAAATACGATGTCATCGTGGTTCCGAGAAATAAAGCCTATGTAAGTCCCGCCACTAAAGAGGAAGAAGGTTTGGCCTGGAAAACGCGCTATGGCTATGTTGGGATTGCATCTTTCGGAATGGATTATGGCCTATCCGACGGAATGAATGAAAAAGGACTTGCAATCGGTGTGCTTTGGTTTGAATCCGACATGAAATGGCAGGACGTTGCCCCAGGTGAGATGAAATTCGCCCTTGCCCAGGCCATGGTCGGAGATTGGATTCTGGGCAACTTTGTAAGTGTGGAGGATGTAAAGCGAGAAATCCAGAAATTGAAAGTATTCAAATATACAGACCCCAAGACAAAAATATCCCCGACCGTGCATTTCATCGTTTATGATGCAAACGGTGGTTGCATCGTTATTGAATATGAAGACGGTATGTGTAACATCTATGACAATCCTCTCGGCATTATGACGAATGCTCCCAGATTTCCCTGGCAGTTAACGAACTTGCGTCAGTATGTCGGTATGACAAGTGAAAAGCCGGAACCTTATCAGATATCCGGTTTCATATTTTCAGCAACAGGTCACGGGTCAGGAATGTTCGGTCTTCCTGGCGACTTCACTCCGCCGAGCAGATTCGTCCGCCTCGCTGTTTTAACCAGGTTCTCCGATATACAACCGGACGCGGAACGAACTCTTAATCTTGCCCAGCATATCATCAACACCTTTGATATCCCCTTTGGTTTAGTGACTGACACATTGCCGGATAAAAAGACAGTTCTTAAAGAATCCACTCAGTGGGTCACTTTTCGAGATCTCACAAAACGTATTGTCTACTTCAGAACATACGACAACCAGAATCTCCGAAAAATCGATTTGAATAAGCTTGATTTCTCAGGAACGGCAGTAAAGCGGGTTCCGATGTTCGGAACATCTGAGATCATCGTGGACGTTACTAATCAAACGCGTTGAATAGAATCAAATGAAAAACCCGCCCATAACCACGGAACAAAAAATAAGCGGGAATTTCTATTACTGCTTCAAACCTGAACTTCCCTTTTTGACTCTACTTCTTTGATGAGCGCTTCTATCTCTATAGCATCCATTGTTTCCTTTTCGAGAAGCGCCTTGGCAAGTGCATCAAGGAGGTCTGTATTCTTTAAGAGGAGATTTTTAGAGGTCTCGTATGCCTCAATCACAATGCTTTTTACTTCTTCATCTATGTCAACTGCTGTCTTTTCACTATAATCCTTATGCCTTGCTATCTCTCTTCCAAGAAAGATCTGCTCGTCCTTTTTCCCGAATGTAAGCGGGCCCAATTTATCTGACATACCCCACTCTGTAACCATCTTCCTTGCAAGGTCTGTTGCCCGTTCAAGGTCATTGCCAGCTCCGGTAGTTAAATGCTTTAATGCTATCTCTTCGGCAGCCCTGCCTCCAAGCAGTACCGATAGTGTTTTCATCAGGAAGTCCTTAGAATAAGTGTATTTATCATCTATAGGGAGCTGTTGTGTGACGCCAAGTGCCCTTCCCCTTGGAATAACGCTTACCTTGTGTATCGGGTCAGTGCCTGGTGTCAATTTTGCAACAAGCGTGTGGCCTGCTTCGTGGTATGCAGTATTCTTTTTCTCTGTCTCGCTTATAATCATGCTTTTTCTTTCCACACCCATCAGAACTTTGTCCTTTGCTGCCTCAAAATCAGACATCTCGACTTTGCTCTTCGATTTCCTTGCTGCGAGCAAGGCAGCTTCATTTACAAGATTTGCAAGGTCAGCACCTGAAAAACCAGGCGTTCCACGGGCTATCTGCTCAAGGTTCACACTTTCATCAACAGGTGTACTCCTTGTATGAACTTTGAGTATTTCAAGCCTTCCCTTTACATCAGGCTGTGGGACAACAACCTGTCTATCAAACCTGCCTGGCCTGAGGAGTGCTGGGTCCAGGACATCAGGTCTGTTTGTGGCTGCAAGAATAATAATCCCCTGATTCGTCTCAAAGCCATCCATCTCTACAAGAAGCTGGTTTAAAGTTTGCTCGCGTTCGTCATGACCACCTCCCAAACCTGCACCTCTCTGGCGACCAACTGCATCTATCTCATCAATAAAAATAATGCATGGTGCGTTCTTCTTTGCCTGATCAAAAAGGTCCCTCACTCTCGATGCACCAACTCCGACAAACATCTCTACAAAATCAGAACCTGATATAGAGAAGAATGGAACTCCTGCCTCACCCGCAATGGCTCTTGCAAGAAGGGTTTTACCTGTTCCCGGTGCGCCGACCAAAAGTACGCCTTTGGGAATTTTACCTCCGAGCTTCTGGAATTTCTGAGGGTCCTTGAGAAAATCAATAATCTCCTGAACCTCTCCCTTTGCCTCATCTATCCCTGCAACATCAGAAAATGTTATCTTAACAGACTTTTCAGATACCAGTCTCACTTTTGCTTTACCAAAAGACAATGCCTTGTTACCGCCGGTCTGCATCTGCCGCATGAAGAATATCCATACAACTACAAGTAAAATTATCGGACCCCAGGAGAAAAGGAGGTTCCAGTACCACGGGTTCTGCTCAGATGGCTTTACATTAATCTTCACATTCTGAGACCTTAAACTCTTTACAAGGTCAGGATATGTTGGAGCATAGGTCTTAAATTTTTTGCTATCTTTGAATTG
>JAOUJR010000271.1 GCA_029883145.1 Nitrospirota bacterium | reverse complement strand
TTATCGTAGAAACCCCAAAAGCACAAATCTGGATAATGGCTGCATGGTGATAAGGATAACTGCTGACAAAACAGGAGCTATAATAAACAAAGATACGCTAATTAGATCATGTATTGAGTGAAGAAAAGGGCCTAACCTCTTACTCCAGCGGATGGCTTACAGCCACCGCTGATTTCAGTCGTTATGCGTATTTCTCCTGTTAATCATCAGTTATTTTGACTGCTGATACCTGAGGATAAGGAGGTGTACCAAGCAGTGAGATAGGATGATTAAGCTTGCACATTTGATGAAGAAGTCAACAGCGCATCTTATAATATCCGATAGGTCAAGTTTTGACGAGTACACGATTCAGATTGGCCTTTCCTGAATCTATTTCTTAACTCCTGCAAACTTAACTACCCTCACTCCCTGGACAAAATTATACTAATTTTGTCTGTTAATACTTGACATATTTGGAAGTATCTATTGCAAAATAATATTGAGAAGAATCAGGAGGGCAAAGAACATGAAGAGTAAGATTGCGAAAGCATTAGAACTCAAATATGAACCTGTGGCAATTCTGTGGAGTGATAAGAAGCCTGAAAAGGCAGACCAGTTTGTAGAAGGAAGATGGGGATGTGTGATGTGGATGCTTGCACGGGCAGCAAAGGGAAAGACGGTGGTTTTTGACAGAAAGAGTTATGGATGTGTCGGCGGAGGGGTTGGACTTGGTTTTGGAAATCTTTATTTGGATTTTCCAGGAGGGTTAGAGGGGTTTTGTTATTTCTTATCCATTGGGAATGAAGGTTCCAAATCAGGCAAAAAGATAACAAAACAGATCGAAAAATTCGTTAGGAAAGAATTTATTGAAAACTTTCTCAAGGGAGAAAGATATATCAAATCTCCTGATTTAGTGAAGAAATTTGTTGAAAAGCTCCCCATAAAAGATATTCCTCAGAAATATGTTATCTTCAAGCCTTTAAGTCAGCTCAACAAAAAAGATAAACCTGTAGTTATTGTTTTTATTGTCAATCCCCATCAGCTTTCTGCTTTGATCATTCTGGCAAATTACGCGAGGGAGAGTCTGGAAAATGTTATCGTGCCGATGGGGGCTGGATGCCAGCAGATAGGTATTTTCGCTTACAAGGAGGCTGAATCTGAGAATCCAAAAGCAGTTCTGGGGCTCACCGATCTATCTGCGAGGAGAAATATCAGAAGGCAACTCGGTGAGGATGTTTTTACATTCGCTATTCCATATAAGATGTTTCAGGAGATGGAGAAGAACGTAAAGGGGAGTTTTCTGGAACGGGAGACGTGGAAAAGTTTGTTAATGTAACCCCTTGAAACTATCGGGGAGTCTCTGAGGTTTTCCCTCTTTGTCAATGCAGGCAATCGTCACGTATGCCTCGACTAAAAGGGTGTCATCTTTGAGTACCTGATTTTTGACGATAATGGTGGCGTTTTTAATCTCTGTAACCTCAGTTTTAACCTCAAGATTATCTCCAAGCCGTGCGGGACGTTTATATGATATGTCAACATGAACCACGACAAAGAAATAGCCCTGTTCTTGGTATTCTAAAATGTCAATGCCTCTGTCGAGGAGGAACTCTGTTCGTGCTCTCTCCAGATATCGCAGGTAGTTCGCATAGTACACAACACCTCCTGCATCTGTGTCCTCATAGTAGATTTTTATCTTGATAGTGTGTGTCATCCTCTTCGTCTTTTTTCTTAAAGAAGTGTTTTTCAGGTGCAGGAGCTGGTAGCGGTATATTAATGAGAGAAGGATAGGGGCTTCGTTGGCTTCTCTCTTTTAACCCTTCGATGATTGTATCAATCAATTCCCATGGCATTGACCAGTAAACCTCGGTTGATTCTGTGCCACCATATGCCCTTCCACCTGTACAGGAAGGGCAGCAGTTTATCTTTTTCTTCCAGCCTGCAATGCCGGCACTGTAACCACATACGAGAGAGTTGGTTGCTGTCTCAAATTGTAAAGGAACATCTCCTGTCATCCAGAGATAGGCATTGGTCAGATAATAAGCCTGCCATGGAAAACAGGTAAATATGAGGGCATCAGGGACAAACTTTGCCTTTCCCAGAGGGGCTACAGCAACTCCTTTTATCTTCCCTGTACCAATTCTGAACTTGCTCATAACTATCTTCGTAGCGATCTCTTTAGTCGGTGCATATTTGCCGGTTGTTGTTTCAATTGATTTCTCGATATCTTTATTTATTTCTTCCTCTGTTCCAAGTCCGAACGCGACCCTTGCGTTATAACAGCTTATCGTTCCTCTTTCAAGATATACAGAATATCCACCCTGCCGAGCTACAGTCACAGCCTGACAGAAGGTCATGGGCTTAATATTTGTTGCAACGCCCTTCGGTTTTTCTTCATCGGGCCTGACAAATTTTACTGCTACAGGTGGCGTGATGAGCTTGAGCGTCCTTTCAAGAAAATCCTGCATCTCTGCATAAGTTAACTTTGTTTCTTCCGTTTCTTTTTCTGTAACTTCTTTTGACATTTTATCCTCTCTCCTCCTTCATACCATAATCGGAGCTATGCCACATCATTTCCTTTTCGCTCAACAGTATATTTTTCATTATGACTTAATGCCTATTTCCATTTTCTTGCCTTCGTTAATTTTACAATCTTCTGCTACCTTTTTATCATTTCCTCCCACAATATCAGCAATAGTTATCATCCTTTTAGCATCTCTATCATACTCTTTTAGTACCTTCTGAATGCTTCTAAAATAAGGTAACCTATGCTTGATATTCTCGAAAAGTATTCTGGCAAGGACATACATAAGGAAGTAAGTAAAGGCATATCCCACCGACACTCCGAATATGGGAAATTCAATCTCACTGAAGCGGTACTGCATCCATGCAAGGGCAAAGAATATGGGCCATAATGAGGCAGCATAAAGTGCAACCATGTTAAAGAAATTCCTTCCAAAGGCATCAAGACTCATTAACTTATTTTTGAGTTGACAAAAAAGCATTGCTACAAATTGTCCCCAGCTCGTGAATCCCTTCGCTGTATGTTCTGCCTTTGTCTACCTCACTAACCTCTCAAATTCTAACCTCGAAAATAGTTATAGAATCTGGCTGAGCCCTCCTTAAACGAAAAAACATGAATGGAATACTCCGTTCCGCAATCAAGCGAATTGAGCCACAAGAGGTTACCCTGTTTTACAGTAACACAATCAGCAGCCTTCTATTGCCCTTCTCTTTTTCCCTCTCTTCTTTTCTACCTGTTTTACCTTCCCATCCTTCACTACAACGTTGTCACCAACCTCGATGCGTCTTGTGGTATCCTCAACCTTAAGTTTTGTCTCTTTACCCTTGTCGTCCTTTACAGTGATCTCAATCTTTGTAAC
>JAOUJR010000269.1 GCA_029883145.1 Nitrospirota bacterium | reverse complement strand
TGACAATAACAGCCCCTACCATGGGATTAGGGCTCGTGGAAAAGCGTCCTTTTGCAGCAAGCCTGAGAGTGCGCTTCATAAAAAATTCGTCATCCATGCCTATAGAATAACATTTCTACTTCTCATTTCATGGTAATTTTGATATAATTGCTTCAGGAGGGAAGATGAACCAGATATGGATGGGATTAATAGTACTTGCATTTCTTGTAGCAATTGCCTTTTTCATTTCACTGCTTATTGAGTTGAAGAAGACAGCGCAATCCTTGAGGGAGTTTTTAAAATCAACAGAGGACTCTATTAAACCTGCAATAGAGGAATTGCAACAGACATTAAAAAGTCTCAGGAAAATATCTGATGATATTAATACAGTTACCGGTGATGTGAAGACGGTATCAGGTGCAGTGAGAGAAGTAGGGCAGAATGTAAAACAAGTGAGTAACATGATAGAAGATGTCACTTCATGTTGTATTGTGAGGGCTTCGGGATTGAAAGCTGGTATAAGAACAGCCCTCGAAGTTTTATTAAGTAATCTTTTTTTAAAGAGAGGAGGCAAATAATGAGAGAAGAAGGCGGATACAGTGCGGGTAGTATATTCCTTTCGTTTCTCCTCGGAGGCATTGTAGGTGCGGGTCTTGCGCTCCTTTTAGCGCCAGAGTCCGGGAGTGAGACAAGGAAAAGGATAAAAGATTTTGCAGAGGATGTAAAGGATAAGGCAAAGGATTATACCGAAGAGATGAAAGGAAAAATTACATCTTCAATGGAGAAGGGCAAGGAGCTTTATGAGGAGAAAAAGTCAATAATAACAACAGCTTTTGAAGCAGGTAAAGAGGCTTACGAAAAGGAAAAAGAAAAGGAGAAACCAGCCAAAGGACAGGATGCATGAAGTATCGATTGCCCTTGGCTTACTCGAATTTGCAGCAGAGTATTGCAAGAGGGAAGGATATAAGGGGATAGAGGCAATAACAGTTAAGATAGGGAAGGCTTCAGGTGTTATGCCTGAGGCCCTTCATTTTGCTTTCGAAGCGGTAAAAGTTGGTACCATTGCAGAAAAAGCCTGCCTTAATATAGATGAAGTTCCTGTCAGTGGTTTTTGCAGTAATTGCAACAAAAGTTTTACAGTAAAACAGACGTATGTGTTGTCGTGTCCAATATGTGGAAAATCGTCCTTCCGTATAGAAACTGGACAGGAATTAAATATTTGTGAGATGGAGGTATTTTGATGAAGGTTAAGGTTGTGGCACAAATCTTAGAAGCGAATGACAGGATCGCTGCTGAAAACAAGAAATTATTTAAAGAATCAGGTGTCTATGTAATCAATCTTATGAGCGCTCCCGGAGCAGGGAAGACATCGCTCATTGAGAGGACGATTAAAGAACTCTATAAGAAACTGAGAATAGCAGTAATAGAGGGTGATATCGCAGGTACGGATGATGCACAACGGATAGAAAGTCTCGGAATACCTGCTGTCCAGATAAATACAGGTGGTGCATGTCACCTTGATGCAAATATGATTAATGAGGCGATTGCTGATGTGCCTCTTAAAGATATCGACCTTCTTATTATAGAGAATGTGGGTAATCTTGTCTGTCCTGCTGAGTTTAAGGTTGGTGAGGATATGAAAATTATGATTCTGAGCATCACAGAAGGAGATGATAAGCCTCTCAAGTATCCATTGATGTTCCAGGAATCGTCAGCATTAATCCTGAATAAAATAGACCTTCTTCCCCATATAAATGCAGATTTAGCAAAGATAAAAAATAATTCGTTATCCCTTAACCCATCCTTAAAGATATTCGAGGTTTCATGCAAGACAGGCGAAGGAATAAGTGAATGGACATCTTGGCTGCAGTCACTGGTAGCCTAACATGAATAATGCAGACATTGTTCAAAAATTTATTTAAGTCTGGGAAATGCCCTTTCGCTTAATAAACGAAATCTCTGACCAGTCTAAGGCTCTGTCACTCGAATTTGCAAACTCGGCCTTCAGCCTCAAACAGTGCAAATTCGGTCGTAACGACACGCTCCTTTCGCCAATACTGGTAACCAGAGATTTCGTAAAGTCGCTCAAGGGCATTTCCCCAACTTGAAAAAACTACTTCATAACGAAAAATGAGATGCTAACATATTTTAATTGATTATTTAGGTTTATTAATGGAAACAAGGGTAAGGATATTCGTCAAAGGTATTGTCCAGGGAGTTGGCTTCAGGCCATTTGTGTATAACCTCGCTCAATCATTGAATCTAAAAGGTTTTGTGATGAACTCATCCAGAGGTGTCACTATAGAGATAGAGGGTAATGGAAGCCATACATTTATTGAGAAACTTACCAAAGAGGCACCGCCTCTTTCACAGATAATGGAAATTGATATCACTCTTATGCCGTATCATGGATACCAGGATTTTCAGATAATCGAAAGCAGTGATGAGGGCAGTTTTACCCATATTTCTGCTGATGTCTCGATATGCGAAGACTGTTTGAGAGAACTATTGGATAAGAATGACAGACGTTATCTCTATCCGTTCATTAACTGTACAAACTGTGGTCCAAGATACACAATCACAAAGTCTGTTCCTTATGACAGACCGAATACCACAATGTCGGTGTTCAAAATGTGCAATAAATGTGAGGAAGAGTACCATAATCCAGGAGACAGGAGGTTTCATGCGCAACCAAATGCATGTCCTGTATGCGGACCGAATGTTGAGTTAAAAGTGAAAAGTGAAAAGTTAAAAGTTAATGACAATGAAAATCCGTTAAAGGAGACAATAAGACTTTTAAAAGAAGGCTATATTGTTGCTATCAAGGGACTTGGTGGATTCCATATAGCATGCGATGCAACGAATGATGAAGTAGTAAAAAGATTAAGAGAAAGAAAGAGGAAGAGTAATAAGCCTTTTGCTCTGATGGCTCCTGATGTCGAAACAATTAAGAAATTTTGTGAGGTATCTGAGGAAGAGGAAGGGCTCTTGATTTCGAACAGAAGACCGATTGTACTGCTTAAAAAACAGCAAAATGTACCCTTACTTTCTGATGAAGTTGCACCAAATAATCAGTACCTTGGTTTTATGCTTCCTTATACTCCTTTGCATTCTTTACTCTTTTACTACCCTAATCCCCCTACACCCCCCCATCCCCCCCTTGCTAAGGGGGGGCAAGAGGGGGGTAACTGGGAGCGTGGGAGGATTAATTCTCACTTTGATGCCCTTGTGATGACAAGCGGTAATCTTTCTGAAGAACCTATAGTTGTTGATAATGAAGAAGCCATATCGAAACTTTCAGATCTTGTAGATGCCTTTTTACTTCATAATAGAGATATTTTTATGCGCGTTGATGACTCAGTGGTAAGAGTAACTTTCGATTCATCACCATC
>JAOUJR010000268.1 GCA_029883145.1 Nitrospirota bacterium | reverse complement strand
GACTGTGGAGAGTTTATCAAATAGTGAATATTGCTTTGTCGCGGAAAGTATCCCGATAGGGATAGCTGTGATGAATATAAGTATCAATGAAAGAATATTAATGGTTAAGGTTATTGGGATACGCTCGAAGATCTTATCAACAACTTTTCTGCCATCTACAAATGACTTGCCAAAATCAAGGCTCACAAACCTCTTCAGCCAGTCAAGATACTGGATATGCAACGGTTTATCAAGACCATAAAGCTTTTTAAGATTCTCCTTTGCCTGGGCAGATGCCTTAATTGACATCTCTGTCTGAACCTCAACAGGGCTCCCAGGAGCAAGGTGAATGACCGTGAATGTAATCAGGGTGATTCCAAAGAGAAGAGGTACCATTAAGAGGAGTCTTTTTGTAATGTAAAGTAACATTGGACAGTATAATAGCCCTTACACTCTACCCTGTAACTGATATAACCTCTTCATAGGTTGTAATCCCTTCCTGCATTTTTCTTATAGCCACCCTGCGCAGATTTACCATCCCGTCAGATTTCGCACTATCATAGAGTGTAGAGAGCTCAATCTTGTCATTGAGCACAGCTTTTATCTTATCAGTAAATTCCATCACCTCGAAAATTGCTGTTCTTCCCTTATACCCGGTTCTACGGCACTCAAGGCATCCTTCACCATAATAGACCTTGTAAGACTTTTTCACAAGCTGAAGATATTCCATCTCTTCTTCTGAGAGTCTTCTTTCTTTTTTACAGTGAGGGCATATCTTCCTCACCAGCCTCTGCGCGACTATTCCAATGATGGTTGCTGATAAAAGAAACGCAGGGACACCAAGGTCAATGAGTCTGGTCACAGAAGATGGTGCATCATTTGTGTGAAGGGTCGAAAGTACAAGATGACCGGTAAGTGCGGATTGAACAGCATTCTCAGCAGTTTCTATGTCACGAATTTCTCCAACCATGATTATATCAGGGTCCTGACGGAGTATATTCCTCAGGATATTGGCAAAGTTTACTCCTATAGCAGGTTGGACACCAACCTGATTAATCTCTTCCACCACCATCTCAATCGGTTCCTCTATGGTCACAATATTCACATCAGGCGAGGTCAGTGCCTTAAGCGTAGAATAAAGTGTCGTTGTCTTACCGCTTCCAGTAGGTCCGGTAACGAGTATGATCCCGTTCGGTCTTCTGATGAAAGAATTATAAATCTGGAATTCTCTCGGGTAAAAGCCAAGCTGGTCAAGGTCTTGCAGAAGTAGCTCTGGATCGAAAATCCTAATAACCACCTTCTCTCCAAATGCAACAGGCAGTGTAGATACTCTGATTTCAATATCCTTTCCGCTGTATGTTGTTTTTATCCTTCCATCCTGCGGTCTTCTCTTCTCAGCAATATCCATTCTTGAGAGCATCTTTATCCTTGATATAATCGGAGCATGAACAGATTTAGGTATCGTATGGATATAATGTAATATGCCGTCTATCCTTAATCGCACAAAAGATTTTTCTTTCTTTGGCTCGATGTGTATATCACTTGCCCTCTGTTCAAACGCATAATGCAAGAGGTACTCAACTGCGTTTATAATATGCTGGTCTGTTGCTTCTATTTCGCTCTGTCCTTTGATTTTTATATACTGCTCGAGATTCCCGAGCTCAAAGGAAGAGAATGCTTCAGCTTCTGCTGCTCTTACAGACATTCGAAATCCAAAGAATTCGCGTATAATCTTCAATATATCGCTCTTTGAACTAAGCACAAGTTTTATCTTTAGCTTCCTTGCACTCTTCAGACTCTCAATCGCCTCTAAGTTGAACGGATCTGCAATTGCGATCGTGACTACCCCATCTTTTTTATCTACCGGTACAAAGAGATGCCTCATGGCAAAAGGTTTTGACACATAAGAGGTCACTACATCCAGATCTAACTTCAACGGGTCTATCTTTTTGTACTCTATTCCGACCTCATCTGCAATCACTTCAGTAATAATGTCTTCTGTGAGTATTTTGCTGTCCTTTGCAGACATCTCAATATTAAAAGAAGAAATTACCTCTGCAGGCAAGACAGAATACTGTACCTGATAAAGTCGCCTGGGATGAGAGATTTCCTGTAACTTCTGAAGCCTTGTCTTTTGAGCATTGCCTTTCAAGAGAATGTCTTTGTATTGCTCCTTTGATAGAAGACCTCTTTTGAGAAGTGCCTGTGCAGTAAATTCAATCGTAAAAAGTTTATCTTTTACCATCTCGCTTCTCCAACCCCTCTCCTCTTGACAGTTGCTTCATATTCTACTATATTCTCCATACTCTTTCAGATAACTCCCGGTATACGATTCTTTGACATCAACAAGCTCTTCTGGCGTACCTTCAAAAATTATCCTCCCACCTCTCTCTCCTCCTTCAGGACCCATATCCACAATCCAGTCTGATGCCCTTATCACATCGAGGTTGTGTTCAATCAAAAGGACTGTATTCCCTGAATCAACCAGTCTCTGAAGCACATCAAGCAATACCTTTATATCCCTGAAATGTAACCCAACAGTTGGTTCATCAAGGATAAAGAGTATCCCCCTGTTCACCCTCCTCTTTCCATTTGAACTCTCTAACGCTGTGCATATTTTAAGTCTCTGTGCCTCACCACCTGAAAGAGTTGTTGCTGGCTGGCCGAGCTTGAGATAGCCAAGTCCGATATCTTTCAGAAGTGAGAGCTTATTTTGAATAAGGGGAATGTCAGAAAAAAATTCAATAGCTTCATCCACTGTCATATTTAACACATCGTCTATATTTTTATCACGATAGGTTACTCGTAATACCTCCGGTTTATATCTTTTTCCATTACATTCCTCACATTTTATGAAAAGGTCTTCAAAAAAGTACATCTCCATCCTCTGGTATCCTGTACCCTTGCACGTCTCGCACCTGCCACCCGGAATATTAAAAGAGAAGAACCCTTGTCCATATCCGTGAGCCTTTGCTTCTACCTGTTCCGAAAAAATCTTTCTCATTACATCAAATGTTTTTATATAGGTCACTGGATTTGAACGGGGACTGCGTCCTATTGGCGTCTGGTCTATGAGCCTGACACTCTTCAGGTTCTGTGTACCTTCAATCTTTTTATACGGTAAAGGAAACCCCTGTTCTATCTTAAAATCCCTCGATAATGCCCTGTAAAGGGTTTCAACAATGAGGCTGCTCTTCCCTGAACCAGAAACTCCTGTGACTGTTGTCAGTGTTTCAAGGGGTATCTGAAGATCAACAGATTTCAGGTTATTACCCGTGGCACCATTAAGGTAAAGTTTCTTGCCTGTACCATTCCTCCTCTTAAAAGGAGGTTCCACCTTATCAATCCCCTTAATATAACGTGCGGTGGGTAAATCCGTCTTCAAGAACTCATC
>JAOUJR010000266.1 GCA_029883145.1 Nitrospirota bacterium | reverse complement strand
CAAAGGGTGCCGGCGACTTTAAAGGACTTAAAGAAGAACTCGAAAAAAAATATACAGGAATCGTCATAAGCTAATCTCATGATTTATAGATAGCACACAGGTTCGTTGGCATGGCTTATTCACAGGATTACAGGTGTTGCTCTCACGCTTTATATCTTTCTCCACCTCTATGTCCTGAGCCATATCAAGGATCCTTTTCAATTTGAATCACTTATGAATCTCTTCAAAAACCCCTTCGTGAAGATAGGAGAGATTGGACTTATTGGGTTAGTTATCGCCCATTCCCTTAACGGATTGAGACTCACATTTATTGATGCTGGACTGTCAACCAGGTTCCAGAAGCCTATGTTCTGGACAGCTTTTGCCACAGGTGCCTTAATCCTCATGGGTGCTAAATGGTCTTTCATTGGAGGGATACATTGATAGGTGTGATACTGTGGTTATTACAGAGGGTGAGCGGAGTTATTTTAGTTGTAGGACTTTTTATCCATTTTTACCTAATGCATTTCAGTGGTCCGGAACAGCTTACACATACATCTGTGACAAACAGACTTTCAAATCCATTCTGGATTGGCTTTAATGGAATATTTCTTTTATCAGCAATCTATCACGGTTTTAACGGGCTGTGGGGAATTGTATTAGAATATGTGAGTTCAAAAAGGTTACTAAAGATTTGTCAGGGTCTTCTCTTCACAACAGCATCTTTACTCATTGTCACAGGCATATATATACTTGTAATCAGTCAAACTTAACTATCCCTGTTTTCTTCCTGAAAAACCTGGCTTCGTCATTACTTCTGGTTTCAAAATCTTCTCTGCCTTTTCTTTTGACAGATACCCCATTTTCACGACTACCTGTTTGACTGTCTTTCGCTCTTTCAAGGCTTTTTTCACAACCTCTGCTGCCTTATCATATCCAATTATGGGATTGAGCACTGTTGCGATTATCGGATTCATATTGATAAGTTCTAAAATATGCTTTTCATTTACTTCAAAGCCTTTAATAGCCTTCTCCGCCAAAAGCTGTGATGCATTTGCAATAATGGTAATAGATTGGATGATATTATGCGCTATGACTGGCAACATCACATTGAGCTGAAAATCTCCCATTGAGTTCGCAATTGATATAACCGCATCATTCCCTATAACCTGTGCACACACCATCCTCACTGCCTCAGGGATTACCGGATTTACCTTTCCAGGCATAATTGATGAACCTGGCTGAAGTGAGGGAAGTCTTATTTCAGAGAGCCCTGTTATCGGCCCGCTGTTCATCCATCTCATATCATTCGATATTTTCATAAGGCTTGTTGCCAATGTTTTGAGCTGACCTGAAAGTTCAACAATTGCATCCTGTGATGATTGGGCTTCAAAGTGGCTTTGAGCTTCTTTAAATTGTATCCCTGTGAGTCTTGATAAGGTCTCTGAAACTTTTTTACCAAATCCGGGATGTGTATTAATACCCGTACCAACTGCAGTGCCACCAATTGCAAGTTCTGAAAGTCCTGGTAGTGTAGTGTTAATTCTCTTTATTGAATATTTTATCTGAGTTGCCCATCCTGACATCTCCTGTTGTAGTGTTATCGGCATTGCATCCATGAGATGGGTTCTTCCAGTTTTCACGACATTTTTATACCTTTTGGATTTATTCTCCATGGTTTTATAAAGCAATTCGAGAGAAGGCAGGAGAAGTTCTTTTACCTGAAGACATGCAGCTACATGAATTGCAGTTGGTATCACATCATTTGATGATTGCCCCATATTCACATGATCATTGGGATGGACAGGTGATTTGGTATTCTTGCGACCGGCTACTATTTCATTTGCTCTTGTTGCTATTACTTCATTTGCATTCATATTCGTGGATGTCCCTGAACCTGTCTGAAATATGTCCAAGGGAAACTGGTCATCAAATTTACCTTTAATAACTTCGTTACAGGCCTGAGTGATTGCATCGGCAATCTTCTTATCGAGTACTCTAAGCGAAAAATTCACCTTTGCACAGGAAAGCTTTATATAACCGAGTGAGCGAATGAAGACAACTGGGAATGGGATTCCACTTATGGGAAAATTCTCAATGGCTCTCTGGGTTTGTGCTCCCCAATAGGCATCTTCTGGAACCCTCACCTCTCCGAGAGAATCTTTTTCTAATCTGTACTTTTTCATTTTAAACTCCCCTTTAGACAGTTTTCATATCTGTTTATATAATCTCGTAACATTTGCAGTTATAACTTAATTTATTATTTTTGTATAAACTATTTCATATGTTCTTAATAATTGTCAACATCACTTATATTGAGCAAGAAGTTTACATTCAGCATAATGGTTGAATTATAATTTAATAAGGATTCTCGATTACGTACAATCAAAGAAATGACCTTACAGATGAAGAAGTTATTTCCATAATCAAGAAATATTTTTAGATTTATACATTTAAAAAAAAAGATGCAGGTATAAGGCCTGCATCCAAGCTTATGCATTACCAAGAGGTACTTTAGGACAATATGCCTCATTCAAAAGGCAAATTGTCTTGTTGAATTATCACTTTACTCCAAAAATCCATATAATTTCAAGGGGTTATATTCTGGCATCTCTCTTGCTACTTTTACAGTAATATTTTCTAAAGGTCACCCCTGACCTAAGAAGGAGGTAATATGGCAAAAAAAGAGAAAAAATTTATATTTTTGAGGACAAGGATGAGGTTGTGGTAAAAGCTGAACTACCAGGGATGGCAAAGGAAGACTTAATGTCAACATAACAGAAAATACTGTTACTATCTCTGGAGAAAGGAGACAATACACATGAAGGAAAATGAAGATAAGGGATGGAGTCCTTATTTAGCTGGTGCATTAAGTGGAATTGTATCCATCCTCTCTGTATGGATTGCCGGGAAATATTTTGGCGCATCTACCACCTTTGTCCGCTCATCTGGCATGATAGAAAAACTTTTCGATCCTGATCGCGTAGCCAAAATGGATTATTTTATCAAAGAGCTCCCAATAATAGACTGGCAGTGGATGTTTGTAGTGGGTATTTTTATCGGGTCATTAATCGCATCAACAACTTCCGGCAGTTTCCGCTGGAAGGCTGTGCCTGATATGTGGGAGGCACGGTTTGGACCAAGTACGGCGAAGCGGGCATTGGTCGCTTTTACCGGCGGCGTAATTGGCATGTTCGGCGCTCGTCTTGCTGATGGTTGACCAAGCGGCCATGGACTGAGCGGTTCGCTTCAGTTAGCGGTGAGTGGATTAATTGCTTTGATCTGTTTTTTCATTGGAGGCATGATTATTGCCCGTTTACTTTATGGAGGAGGTAAAGGCAAATGACAATGCTTATCTACGGTCTTATCACCGGAATTTTATTTGGATTTCTTTTACAGAAAGGGCGGGTTTTGCGTTACGACAAACAACTTGG
>JAOUJR010000013.1 GCA_029883145.1 Nitrospirota bacterium | reverse complement strand
TGTAAAAGTTATTGCAGCACATTGTGCCACACCGTATCTTGGTGGAATTCTTCCTGTTGATAAAGATTACTTTGAAGAGCTTTTAGAAATGCTCAGGGTTTCTGAAAAGAAGAAATGGAATCTCTATGCAGATATATCAGCTTTTTGCACTCCTACAAGAATCACGTATCTCGAAAGAATAAACGAAGAGATCAGTAAGGGAACTCTCAACCCTCGCAGATTCCTTTATGGAAGTGATTTTCCTATCCCGATAGTGGATATTACTATTTTCAAAAATCTATTGAACCTTCATGAACTCTTGGAACACATTAAAAAGTTGGGAAATCCGCTGGATAATAACTACACCATCTTAAAGGAATTCGGAATACACGATTCAATATTTACCAATGCATGGGATGTTTTAAGGCTAAGCAATCAACTTTAACTCTCTCACCTTTTCTCTCAACTCATTCACGAAGAACTGATATTCATCTATATCTTTCGGTTTTCTGGACATGTCCATCTCAGAAGGATAAAGAGGCTCTCCAAGGGTAATCTCTATCTCGGTAAATTTTGGCCACTTCGCACCTCTTGGTAATGCCTCAAAAGAGCCTTTGATAGATGCTGGAATAACAGGTATATTCAGTTCTATGGAAAGAATACCGACTCCTCTTTTGAATTCCATCATTTCTCCGTCATAAGACCTCCCCCCTTCAGGGAATATCACAAGTGATTTTTCCTTTCTCAACACATAGGCAGCTAACTGAAGAGCTTTATTGAGATATGTTTCTGGGTCTACCGGAATAACATGAGCAAGTCTTGCAAAAATTTCCCTGAATGTACCGGTAAAGTATTTCTGAAATCCAACTAAATATAAATCTTTGAATATCTTTGACGGGAGTGCAGCAACAATATTGAATCCATCAAGGTAGCTTGTGTGATTTGGTGTGATAATATAGGGTCCTTTTTCAGGCAAATTTTCAAGACCCTTCACCTTCAGCCTGAAAAATAGTTTAAAAAGAATCTTCACTGCACCTAAACAAATAATAATTATCATCCAATCAAAAAAACCGTGATGGAGTCCAACTTTTTTCCTCTCGGCAAAATCAGGGTCTGCCTTTAATATGTCTCTCCACTGTAACTTTTTTATTTCAATAACTTCATGTATTCCGTATTCCTTTATCTTCGCAACAAGCTCTTCAACAGTCTGTATCTCAGAGGCAAAGGTCTCGGGCAATTTAATTGAAAACGCCTTTTCAAGTGAAACAACAAGTTCTATCCTGGTAAGAGAGTCAAACCCGAGGTCAAGCTCGAGATTGTCTGTTGATTGTATTTGAATCTTTTCTTTCATCAAAGGTGTTATACATTGAACAATTTCTCTCCCGATCTCATCTTCCATTAAATATTTATCTGGGACCCCTGCTTTTTGCTCTTTGTCTTTAACTTTTATAAGGTCTTTGACCATAAACCTCCGGAGTTTACCAAGTGGAGTCCTCGGCAAAGGATCTGAATAAATGGTATATCCTTTTATTCTCATATAATGGGGCAGGTGAAGTGATATATTATTAATCTCCCACTTCAGTGACTCCTGCAGGTTTCCGATTTGTGCCTCTCGTGCATATTCGAGGTTCGGTACAATTACGGCGTGGAGCGATTCAACAATGCCCTTCTCTTCAATACCCATTACACATATCTCTCTTATAAGAGGAATCTTCATATACAGTTTTTCTACATCCTCTGGATACACAGTTTTTCCTGAACTCAGGACTATCACTTCTTTTAATCTTCCGGTTATGAATATATAGTCGTCTTTATCCTGATAGCCAAGGTCTCCACTTAAAAACCATCCGTCTTTGATCGCCTGTTCAGTTGCCTTAGGATTTTTATAATAACCTTTCATTACCATTGGCCCTCTTATTGCAATCTCACCCTCTTGCATTAACCCTAATGGCTCATGACTCTCTGGATTCAGTATTTTGATGTCTACAGACGGAAGGGGCATGCCTACCGAACCTGCTTTCCTCTTTTCCATGGGTGTGAACGTAACAACCGGAGAGGTCTCGGTCAGACCGTATCCTTCAAGGACAGTAAATCCTACGGCCTCAAGATCTCTTGCCACCTCAGGGTCAAGTCGTGCACCTCCGCTTGCAAAAAATCTGAATCTCTTACCAAGTGCCTTATGTGCTGAGCTAAAAATTAATTTACCGGGGTTTATGCCAGTCTTTTTCCTTAGAACTCCGCTCAGTTTCAAAATACCAATCAGAAATTCGGAGAGTGGGTGTCGCAATTGCCTAATTCTGTTGATGATTCCATTTCTTATCAGTTCAAGTAATTGTGGTACTCCAACAAGTATACTCACCCCCTGTTCTCTCATGGCTGCCATGATTTCAGGTCCTTTCAGACTTGGTGGATAGGTAATGGTTGCTCCAAGGAAAATTGGTAAAAGAAATGTGCACATAAAAGGATAGGTATGGTGCAATGGTAATACTGAAAGTATATTATCATTATGTGTGACAAGCCTGATTTTTATAATGGCCTCTACATCAGAGCAAAAGTTCTTATGAGTAAGTTCTACACCCTTGGGTATACCAGTTGTACCCGATGTATAGATAAGAGATGCAACATCTTCCTCTGAAACTTCAGGATAATTATTCATTTCCGGTGTCATGCATATATCATTAAACTCAGGTGAATCGAAACTCACAGTGAAGAGTGAAGAGTGAGAAGCAAAAAGTTCTTTAATTGCCTCTTCTACATTTTCTTTGGTTTTTGAACTGAAAAAAATCGCCTTCGGCTCAGAGTCAGCAAAGTAAATTCTTATTTCTTTGGGTTTGAGCTGAGCATCTAATGGAACAGCAATCCCTCCTGATAGGGCTATTGCAAAATATGTCGTGCACCATTCAGGCCTGTTTTCAGAGATGATTGCAACCCTGTCACCTTTCTTTAATCCTTTCTGTACAAGACATGATGCAATGCCTTTTGTATCGGTTTGAAGCTTATGGTAGGTGATGGTTTTCCATATCTGGTCAAAGTAATTGAATGCGACCTTATCACCACACTTTTCTGCTTTTGCAAAAAATAGTCGCTGGATAGTCTTGTCCGCCATTCTTACATTATCAAAAAATTATTTCAAAATAGCAATGCTTTAAGAGTACCTTTCAAAGTTCCTTCTTCACAGGAGATATTTTTTCTATGGTATAATTTAAAAATTGGGGTGGAGATGAATTTCATTGGTCTTGATGCCGGCTCTGTAAGTGTAAAACTTGTTGTCTTTGATGAAAAGGGGATTAGACTTTTCAGTTGCTACGAAAGACATAAGGGGCTCCCTGTTCGTGTTGCCCTTAAACTCCTCAGGGCAGACTCATCACTCATCACTCGCCACTCTTCACTATCAATCACTGGTTCCTCCGGAAAATTAATCGCATCTATTCTTGGCATAGGGCCAGTCAATGAGATTGTTTCCCAGGCGTATTCTACACATTTACTCTTTCCACATATCAAGACTGTAATTGAAATGGGGGGAGAGGATTCAAAGCTCATACTCCTGGGCAAGGATAGTTGTTCTGTAAAAGATTTTTCTATGAACTCTGTATGCGCTGCAGGAACAGGCTCCTTTCTTGATCAGCAGGCAGAAAGGTTGAGGCTTACTATAGAAGAGTTCAGTGAACTTGCACTTATATCACAGAGGCCCTCAAGAATTGCGGGAAGATGCAGCGTCTTTGCAAAATCTGACATGATACATCTTCAGCAGATTGCAACACCTTTTGAAGATATCGTAGCAGGTCTCTGCTTTGCTGTCGCAAGAAACTTCAGAGGCACTATAGTAAAAGGCAGAAAAATTGTAGCGCCGGTATCATTCCAGGGAGGGGTTGCAGCAAATAAAGGAATGGTCAGAGCTTTTAAGGAAATTTTTGAGCTTGATGAGCTATTTGTTCCTGAAGATCATCTGCTTATGGGAGCCATTGGTGCTGCATTAAAAAGTATGCATGAAGGCACCATACAGCACTTTGACCTTTTAAGGCTCGAAGAATTTTTATCATCGCCCAGACCTATCGAGGCAGGCTACCCTCCTTTAAACGACCTCGATCAGGAAACAGGCAAAAAATATCAAACATCAATCAGTTGGAACAGAGAACTTAGAACTTTGAACTCAGAACGAGTTAAGGCATATTTAGGTATTGATATTGGCTCTATCAGCACTAACCTCGCGGTGACAGATGAACAGGGAAGACTCCTCTCAAAAAGATACCTTATGACAGCAGGCAGGCCTATAGAGGCAGTCCGACAGGGGCTTACAGAAATAGGCGAGGAGATCGGAGACAGAATAGAGATTATGGGTGTTGGCACAACCGGCTCAGGGAGATATATGATTGCTGATTACGTCGGTGCAGATATTGTAAAAAACGAGATTACCGCCCAGGCAACTGCAGCAGCCTTTCTAGACAAGAATGTTGATACGATATTCGAGATAGGAGGACAGGACTCAAAATATATATCGCTTAAAGATGGTTTTGTCATTGATTTCGAGATGAATAAGGCATGTGCAGCAGGTACAGGCTCTTTTCTTGAAGAGCAGGCAGAAAAATTGAATATTTCGATAAAGAAAGAATTTGAAAAAGCTGCACTTTCTTCTGAAAGTCCCTGCAGACTTGGTGAGAGATGCACTGTTTTTATGGAGAATTCCCTTATTGCAAACCTTCAGAAGGGTGTTGATAAAAATGACCTCCTTGCAGGCCTTGCATATTCTATCGTTCAGAACTATATAAACAGGGTTGTTGCAGGGAAAGCAATAGGCGATACTATATTTTTCCAGGGTGGAGTAGCCTTTAATAAGTCGGTTATCGCTGCATTCGAGAAACACCTCAGTAAAAAAATAACTGTTCCCCCTCACCACGACGTCACAGGTGCAATAGGCATGGCATTGATTGCAATGGACTATATGAAAAATAGAGACTTGGAGACTCGAAGACTCATTGAAGCAGATACGCAAATTACTCACCAAGTCACCGATTCACCAAGTCACCGATTCACCACTTTTAAAGGTTTTGAGCTTTCAAAAAGGTCATATGAGATATCCTCTTTTGAATGCAAGGGCTGTCCTAATGTATGCGAAATAAACAAGGTAAAGATTGCAGAAGAAGAAGATTTTCTCTTTTATGGAAGCAGATGCGAAAAATATGATGTAAGGAAAAATCAAAAATCTACCCGTGACTCGCAACTCACGACCCATGATCTCTTTTCATTCAGAGATGAGATGCTCTGGAAAGAACATATGCTCAGAATGAAACAGAGATACGGTGAAATGGTGAATGGTAAAACAACTGAAGACAAAAATATATTACCTCCAAGTCTCCCTGTCTCTGAATCTCCACGTCACATCAAGATTGGCATCCCTTACCTCTTCTTTTACCAGGATTATCTTCCTTTCTGGACAACACTCCTGTGGGAACTTGGATTTGATGTAGAGGTTTCTCCAAAAACAAACAGACAGATCATTAACCTCGGCCTTGAGACTGTCCTTTCAGAGGCATGTTTCCCTGTAAAGGTTGCACATGGGCATATCAGATATTTACTTGATAAAAATATTGACGCTCTTTTCATCCCGAGTTTTATTAACCTTAATACACCTGAAGAACACCTGGACAGAGGATACGCATGCCCCTATACACAGACAATTCCCTATGTAGCACAAATTGCATTTGAGGGAATAAAGTTATTAACCCCTATTATCAATTTACGGCGTGGAAAGAAATTTCTTGAAAAAGAGCTTAAGAAGACACTTAAGCCATTCAGAATAACATCAAATGCTCTATCAAATGCACTTGAAAGAGCAGAAAAGGCTCAGGAAGAATTTTTCACACAGATCAAAGCTCAAGGCATAGAGGTTCTCTCTTCTATAAAAGAGAGGACTATTGTGATTGTGGGGAGGCCTTATAATGCCTTTGACAGCGGTGCAAATCTCGAAATTCCTAAAAAACTTGCCGATCTCGGGGTCAATTCTATCCCGATGGATTTTCTGCCAATAGAGGAAACAAGCATATATCAGGACTGGCCGAACATGTACTGGAAATCTGGACAGAAAATACTCCAAGCTGCAAAATTAATACGAAACCATCCTCATCTCTATGCACTGTATATCGGTAACTTCTCGTGCGGCCCGGATTCTTTTATTCTTAAATATTTTGAAGAGGAGATGAAAGGCAAACCATATCTCTATATCGAGATAGACGAGCATAGCGCTGCTGCAGGTGTAATCACCAGGTGTGAGGCATTCATTGACAGCATTAAAAACAAGATTACAAGTTACCAGTTACAAGCTACCAGTAAAGACAAAAGGATGCCATCTTATCACTCATCACTTGTCACTCGTCACTCAAACCGCACTATCTATCTTCCTCACATGTCAGACCATGTAATTGCCATTTCTGCTGCATTTGAGCATTGCGGTATAAATGCCGAAGTCCTCCCAGAGTCTGATAAAGAAACCACAGACCTCGGAAGAAAATACGTCTCCGGTAAGGAATGTTATCCATGTACAGTCACTACGGGTGATATGGTTAAAAAAGTCATGCAGCCTGATTTTATTCCTGAGAAGAGTGCTTTTTTTATGCCCTCTGGCACAGGTCCGTGCAGGTTCGGTCAGTATAATGTCTTCCACAGGCTTATCCTCAATGAACTGGGTTATGAAGACGTCCCGATATTCTCACCAAATCAGGATACCACCTTTTACAGTGACCTTGGAATTATTGGCAAGGATTTTATAATGCACGCATGGAGGGGCATCATTGCCTGTGAACTTCTCTCCAAATGTCTCCATGAGACAAGACCATATGAAATTGACAGAGGCTCTGCAGATGAGTTATATGAGCGTTATCTTAAAAAGTTATACCTCTCCCTGAGAAATAGCGCAGATAATTTAGAAGGTATTTTAAAGGATATAAGGAAAAAGTTTGAGAATCTTCCTGCGCATAAAGATAGAAAGCCTCTTATTGGAATAATAGGCGAGATATTCGTAAGGTGCCACAAATTCTCCAATGAAGACCTCATAAGAAAAGTTGAAGCATTGGGTGGCGAGGTGTGGCTTGCGCCTGTGGAAGAATGGATTTATTATGTAAATCTCATGGGGCTAAAAAAGGCATTGTTAAAAAAGGACAAGTCTGCTATTATTAGCTTCCTTTTGAAGAAATTCTTCCAGAAGAAAATAGAACACAGGTTTGCAAAATATTTTAAAGGTTTTTTGAAGACATTGAAAGAGCCAGAGTCAAAAGAGATCATTGAGAAGGCATCGCCTTATATACATAGCTCATTTGAAGGTGAAACGATCTTAAGCATCGGGAAAGGTGTTGACCTTATAGAAAAAGGGGCCTCAGGTATTATAAATGCAATGCCCTTTGGGTGCATGCCAGGGACAATTGTGACAGCCCTCCTGAGGGGACTAGGGAGAGACTATGATACTCCATGTATCAGTATTCCTTACGATGGAACAGAGTCTCCAGCAATAACCATACAGCTTGAGGCATTTATGGAACAGGCAAAACAAATGAAAAATTAAAATGAAAAATTTAAACTTAAGGAATCGAAAGACCTTTTTACTTTTTGATTTTAACTTTTAGAGGAGGTGATTTAGTGGGTAATGTTGTCAAATGGCGTAAAAAGAAGATGAGCAAGCACAAGCACGACAAGTTGAGGAAGAAGACAAAATTCCAGAGGAGGAAGAACAAGTAAGGTCAATGCCTTAATCAAACCTGCTTAGCCGCACACCTATAAAAGGCATTGATTTAATATATTCATAAAGCAAAACTTTTTTAACCACACCGTCTCGGTTTTTACTCCCGCTGGCGTGTATGAGGTATAAAACACCATCCTCCTTTTTTACAATACCAATATGCCCGACTATTTCATCTGCAACTCTTTTATCAGGGGATTTGATAAAAAAAAGCATATCGCCATTGTGAATTAATGAACCCTTACATTTACACGAAGAATTTACATCAAGAACAAGTATGACTTGCAGAGCTTCTTTGGAAATAATCTTTACCTTCTCCCTCCCCCGTGAACCTTTTATCTCAGTGACTGGTCCATAATCTTCTGTGATCTCTCTGCCCCACTTACCGCTGTCAAGCATGTCCTCGCCATATTCAAACCTGTTTTCATAATTAACAACCTTGCCATCCACAATCCTTCCTTTATCAATAAACCTTTTATCCAGTGCAATCATTAATGCCTCTGATGGAGTCTTCCCAAGGCTCAACTCAAGTGTCCTGAAACTCAGATACATGCAGTCAACACGCTCATCAGCAACAATCACTTTCTTCGTTACATACTCTCCGAGTGGATCAGGGTCATAAGGAGTACCGACAAACTTCTCTGCCCAGAAGGCAATACGTTCACTAACAGTCTTCCCTTGAAGCTCTTTTTGAAATGATGCAATCTCTTCATCTGAGAGAAAGGAATAGGCAGGTACAGCAAGAGACAAAAAGACGATTATAAACAATACCCTTATCATAATTTAGTATACACTACAATTATCAGAATGTTCATTCATGATAGATCCGGCTTCTTCACTCTCTTGCGCTCAAAAGGGTTATACTAAAGTTGTGATCGTACAAAAAGAAAAATACAGAGCAGTGACAGGCAAAACATATACTCTTTTTGGTGATGATGTCTCGACTGAAAGGTATTACAGTTCCATAAGAGATATTCTGGACAAACTGCTCCTTGTCTGCCCTGACAAACAGACCCTCCTCTTCCATATTCAAAATGCCGGAAGCAGTCCGCATTCATTCAAGAAAAGCTCAGACCTCATTAATCCCGCACTCATTTCAATGATAAGGAAGAATACACATGAGGCTCTTTCAGCATATACTAAAGGAGTTAAGGAACACCTCAGGAGTCTGTCGCTTACGCAGAGATTGGATGAAACACTCAGGACAAAAGAAAAACAGTACCATCTTTATATGCTCGAAATCGAGCTTATAAACAGAATCTACAAAGAAGCTTTCAAAAAGAGCGAATACAAATTCGCACTCATTCCGCACTGCCTTCGCGACTTCAGGCCCGAATGCCATTCTGTTGCCGGTGATATTGATGCTGTCTGTATGGGCTGCACACAAGAGTGCTTCATCAATCTAGGGAGTCTCCTCCTGAAGGAGTATGGCATCAATCCATATATATCTATTGAGATGGATCAGGAAAGGCTTTTCAGGAAACTCAAGGCCGAACACCCGAGCATCGGTGCCCTTGGTATTGCCTGTATCCCCGAGCTTGTCCGTGGCATGAGGCTCTGCATCAAGCTTGGTATTCCGCCGGTAGGGATTCCTCTGAATGCGAACCGCTGCCGCCGGTGGATGAAAATCACCCAGGAAAACTCTTTCAGTCTTGAGGAACTGGAAGAGTTGATTAAGTGAGATAAAAAAAAGTTACCGAATTAGTGAGCGAGTACAACTGTCCCTATTTTCACTTCTCCTCTTTTAAAATATAGGCAATACTCCTCTGTAAATTTCGCCCATATTTATCCCCAGAAGATAAATTATTATCGATCTGACAATCCAATAAGAAATTATAATAGTAAAACTTTTACGATAACTTAGCCCTGAAATGATGGCTACTGCAATGATTTCCATAGCAGTTGTCCATAACCAAAATAAGTCCACCTCTTGAAATACAGAGATCAAGAAGGGATGGAGCTTTTCAATAGGGAAAATACTTAAGAGGTAAGTTCTAACGGGTAGCAAAGTATAAAATATCATACCGAACATCGAAGGAATTCCACAATATATTAGTGCGGAAAGAATTGCAGTGAACTTTGGTTTACGCCCCAATAGTCTACACAATATTAATACATAAGAGCTACCCAGTAGTAATCCCACGAAAAGGAGACCAGTCACCAAAATCGAGGTCATTATTAAAGCATCTGTCATAAGTATGGCATCTGGATATTTTGATAAAAGACTCTTGATATTAGGTAAGACAAATGAAGAGGCTAATATAAACAACAAAATTAATGCACGTTTAAACCCTGGAGTTTCTCTTAGTGCAGAAAAGAGACTCTTCGGATGTGTGAAGAACAATTTTATATTTTTAAATAATAAGTTCATCCTGTGACTGAATAAAATTATTCGCACTGCCCACAATCATTTATTTTACCTTTGTGGCAGTTCTATCTATGCAGTCGAGTAGATTTCCAGCTAATGAACCAACGCATTGAGAACATGCATTTTTATCTTTACCTCCTGAAAGAATACATCTGGCACACGCCATCGCATTTGGTGGTGTAGCAGGTTTCTTGCTAATACACTGTAAAATAGCTATCCAATCACACTTATAACACTTATCGCCTTTCTTTGGAAGTTCGAGAAAACAATTAGGATTGTTATAGCACTCTGGAGGAAAAACAGAAAGACCTTCGGGGTCAGTCTGATTAACAGGATTATTTCCGACATACGCAAAAAAGTTAATTCCTCCATCAAACCTTATCGGATCTTCACTGATAAACCTCCCCACCTCTGCATCGTAATACCTCGCTCTGTAATAATAGAGTCCTGTTTCTTCATCATATTCTCTGGCTGTATATGTATATGGCTGTTTGAAGTTAGGGTCTAATACTGAAACAATATTCCCGAAGGAATCATACTCATATCTTTGTACCACATTTCCTGTTGAATTAGTGATAGCAATAATAGAACCCAGTGCATCAGCATGATAGTAATACGTCTGTCCATTCGTCATTGATATTGGCTCATCAATCCCAGGGCCATGAGTGTAACTGGCGATAAGCTGGTTGTTGCCATCATATTCAGCAATGATATCCTCATTGTCATAGACATACTTGGTTATCGTCCCGTTCACACTTTTCTCAATCCTTCTCCCAAATGGGTGGTAATATTATGACGTTAGTTTCGAGTATAGTGATTTTTCATAGCTTGTCAAATTTGATTTATTTATGTATGGATAAGATATTTTTAATTATAAATTTATGATTTTATGAAGAATTTTCAAATGTAATGTCTGAATCTTACAATAAGAGATAATAATTTCTATTTCCCCTTTTATTCACTCCATATATTTAGCCTTATCTATTGACTAATGAACTCACTGATAGAGTATCATGTTAAGATGATTACACCATTTGCAACAACAGGCATTGGAAGTCTTCCGCATACAGATCCGGAAGAGGCATGCAGGCTCGTGCTCGAGACATTCGACATCCCTTTCTGGCCTCAACTTCCTAAACTATCATTCCAAGAATTGATGATCCCTCAGTTCTCTGAAGGCGTACCATTTATAAAAACTGATGAGCAGAAAGAGACGATATGGATCGAGAGGAATGGAAGCGATGCACTGATACAATTCTCTGAAACGTATTCAGATGACACTCAGATCGCCATCTCAGAGAAGTATGCAAAGGGTCTCCATACGCTTGTAAATTTCATAAAGAACAGGCGATTCCCCTATCTGAAAGGTCAGGTGACCGGCCCGCTTACTTTTACACTTGGACTTAAGGATGTTGAAGGAAAAGTGGCTTATTATGATGAAGAGCTGCGGGAGATTTCCCTCTTAGTTCTTAATGCAAAAGCAAGATGGCAGATTGAAATCCTGAAACCGTATGCTGAGAATATTATCATCTTTATTGATGAGCCTATTCTCTCTGCTCTTGGAAGCACAAGTTATCTCGGTGTGAACCCCGATGAAGCCTTGAGGCTTTTAAATGAACTATCAGAAGCCATTAAAGTAGCTGGCGGCATTCCAGGGATTCACTGTTGCAGCAACGCTGACTGGCCATTGGTAATAAAAAGTAAAACGAAAATTATCAGCTTTGATGCGTATGAATATGTCGACACAATCTCTTTGTATCCAGAAGAGTTCACTCAATTCCTTCGGGATGGTGGATGCCTTGCATGGGGGATTGTGCCCACAAGCGAGTCAATACGAGATGAACATATTGAGACAATCAGAAAACGCCTTGAGAGCAGTTTAGAGCTTCTCTCAAAATCTCTGCCTGCAGACCTTTTACGTTCCCAAATACTTCTTACCCCTTCATGCGGAACTGGCTCGATGAATGTTGAGGATGCAGTGAAAGTGTTCACTCTGCTCAAACAACTTAAGGAGACAATTTCATAGTGGGTGATATGGTAAAGAAAGGAATCTTCATATCCTTTGAAGGAATCGAAGGTTCAGGCAAGACAATCCAGGCAAAGCTCCTTGACGAATTTCTAAGGAAAAAAGGATATGAAGTTGTACTCACAGAAGAGCCTGGCGGCACCACAATTGGGCTGAAGATACGTGAACTCCTCCTCTCAGTAGAACATAAGGGAATGACACCAGTCACAGAACTTATGCTTTACAATGCGTCGCGTGTACAACTTATAAAAGAGGTCATTTTTCCGTCCATAAAAAAAGGTGACATAGTGATCACGGACAGGTTTAACGATTCAACCGTTGCATATCAAGGCTATGGAAGGGGTATAGAGTTAAATCTCATAGATTCCATCGACAGGATTGTCACCGCAGGCTTAAAACCTGATATCACTATGCTCCTTGACCTTGATGTGGAGGTTGGTTTAAAGAGAAACAAAGGGGTGAATAAGGCAGACAGATTGGAACTCGAGGATATATCGTTTCATAAAAAGGTAAGGGATGGGTACCTTGAGATTGCAGCAAAAGAACCGGAAAGGATAAAATTAATAGATGCCTCGAAAAGTATAGAGGAAATACACGGTAAAATAGTGAGTATAGTTTCCGACCTATTTTTAAAAATATGACATACAGGCAGGACATAGCATTTTCGCTCATTCTCGTCCCGATAAGATCGGGACTCCGAGGTAAATTCTTTCTCCGAAAGAATTTAAAACCGCTCAAATACTATGCCCAGCCTGTTGTTATTTAAATTCATGAATAATGTACATTAAGGTATCAAAAATAAATTTTCTCACAACATCTTCATTATCTTAATCGTATTATTTGAGCTAAAATGTCACTAAGGGACGTTATAGGACAGGACAGGGCAGTAACTATACTGCTGAGAACTATAGAGAGAGGGAGAATACCCTCATCATATCTCTTTGCAGGAGAACCGGGTATAGGAAAGAAGTTTACTGCCATTAATCTTGCAAAGGCACTGAACTGTCAGAGCACAGGGCATAGAGCACAGGGCATAGAGTTAAATAATAATAAACTTTTAACTCAAATAGACGCTTGTAATGAATGTGTTTCCTGTAAAAAAATTGACGCTGGTGTACATCCTGATTTTCTTCTCATCTCTTCTAAAAGTGGACAGATAAGGATAGAAGAGATAAGGGCAATTGATGATGCACTTTCTTTTAAACCATTCGAAGGCAGGAAAAAGGTCGTTATAATAGATGAAGCGGATACGATGAATCCCTATGCGGCAAATGCCTTTCTTAAAACACTTGAAGAACCTCCGGAAGATAGTCTTATAATCCTTATATC